>DATBAK010000098.1 GCA_036271555.1 Acidimicrobiia bacterium | reverse complement strand
GTACCCACCGTTCCGTTCGCATGGGCGAACTCTACGGTCGCGCTCCCTTCGCTCGCCGCTCCGTGACGCGGGCTGGGAGCAAGCGAGGTCGCTCGTTCGCTTCGCTCACCGCTCGAGCCGCTCGAGTTCCCGCTTCGGTGGCGAGCGGGTCGCGTCGTTACAGTGCCGCCCGGAGCGAGGCTTGGAGGTCGAGATGATCGTGTTCCACGCAGCCGCAGCCGCAGCCGCAGGCGCGAGCGGAGCGAGCGTCGAGGCTCCCCGGCGGGAGCGCGAGTCGGCGAGCCGGAGGCGAGCCGGCGAAGGAGCGAGCGCATGACCGTGCGTGCGTCCGTTCACGTCGCGAACATCGGTGTCGGCGCCGGGCTGTCGGTGCTGCGGAGCGTCCCGAAGCCCGGAAGTATCGCCGGTCTCCGTCGGGCGGAGGTCGCGATCACGGCGCCGCTCAGCGCGTCGTTGCTCGCGCAACCCGACTTCGGCCGCGTCGCGTTCATCGGGTTCTGGGACGACGACGCGTCGGTCGACGGTTTCGTCGACTCCCATCCGCTCGCGGCGAAGCTCGCGGGCGGGTTCCGCGTGCGACTCGAGCCGTTGCGCGCGCACGGCGCCTGGCCGGGGTTGCCGAGCGAGACGCCGACCGCGCGCACCGTCGAGTCGACCGGGCCCGTTGCCGCGCTCACGCTCGGTCGGCTCCGCGTCAGCCAGACGATCCGCTTCTTGAAGACGAGCGCGAAGGCGGAAGCGCGCGCGCTCGACGCGCCGGGCCTGATCTGGGCGTCGGGACTCGCGCGGCCGCCGTTCGTCTCGACCTTCTCCCTTTGGGAGAGCTCCCGCGCGCTTGCGACCTACGCGTTCGGGCGCGGCGAGCCCGCGCATCCCGAGGCCGTCGCGGAGGGCGACCGCAAGTCGTTCCACAAGCGCCAGGCCTTCATCCGGTTCCGTCCGTACGCGGCGGAAGGCCACCTCGACGGGCGCAATCCGCTCGCCGAGCACGCGCTCGCCGCGCCGGCGGTCTGAGGACGAGCCGCGGGAACGGGCGGGTCGCTTTGCGGCCCGCCCGACTGGTCGCGTGAGGCGTCAGGAGGGCGAAGCTTGCGAGCCCGACCCGGAAATATCGAGCGGTACGCCCTGCGCCGCGGACTCGAGCGCGGTGAGCAACGACGCGAGCACCGCGCGCGCCTGCGTACCCTCGACCAGGAGCTCACCGTCGCCGGTGCGGAACCATTCGATCCCGTTCGCCGCCATCGCCGCGAACGCGTCGGGCGGCTCGTCGCCGAGCGCGTGGTACGCGTGCATCTCGCCGTCGCGGTACACGACGACCGCGGGCTCCTGCACGCCGTGCCCGCTGATGCGGTTGCAGCGCGCGTAGCCGCGCGTGCCCGTCACCTCGACGCGCTCGTCGTCGGCGTAGTAGTCGGAGCGGTAGTACATGTCGCCCGCGAGCACGATGTCGAGCACGGTGCGCACGCCGTTGTGGTGCTCCCACACGAAGGTGGCGGGCACGTCGAGCACGAACCCGCCGGGAAACTCGGTGCGGCGGATCCAGCCGAACACGCGTCGGATCGGACCGAACAACCAATGCGCGACCGCGAGCTGGTGCCAGCCGTGGTCGAACGTGAGGATGCCGTGGCCGTCGGCCGCCTGCGCGAACTGCCACTCGTAGCTCGCGGGGTTCACGTCCCAGCCGCCGCGCGCGGTCGCGACGATCTTCATGTGCAGCGCCTGCGGAGGTCCGATCTCGCCCGACTCGACGATCTCCTTGAGCTTCGTGAGCGGCGGGAAGCACACGTAGTCCTCGAGCACGCGCAGCACCGCGCCGGTGCGCTGCGCGGCTGCGATCATGCGGTCGGCGTCCTCGAGCGAGCGCGCGAGCGGCTTCTGCACCTGCACGTGGAAGCCGGCGTCGAGGCACTGGGTCACGACCGCGCAGTGATACGGCGTGGGTACGAGCACGTCGACGACGTCGGCATCGAGCCGCAGCAGCTCGGAGAGGTCGGTCGTCGTCGCCGCCTTCGGAAACCGCTGCGCCCACGGCTCGATGCGTGCGGGGTCGAGGTCGCAGAGGCCGACGATCTCGACGTCGGCGCGCGTCTCGTACGGCGGCAGGCAGAGCTCGGCGATCTGGCCGAGACCCACGACCGCGACGCGCACGGGCCGATCGGTGATCGGCAGGGGAGTGGGCATGCCGCAGTATTGCGGACGGTCAGCCGGTGGCGACGAGTGCGAGCCCGACCAGCGCGACGAGCAGCCCGACGCGTTGCGCGCGGCGGAGCCGTTCGTGATCGACGCGCCACGCGAGGATCACCGTCATCCCCGGTGCGAGCGACACGACCGGCGCGACGAGGCTCAGCAGATCGCGTCGCACCGCGACGACGAGGAGCGCGGTCGCGGCGACGTCGAACACGCCCGCGCCGACCGCGAGTCCGCGTGCCGAGCCGTGCGGCAGCGGGACGTCGCGCGTCCGCCGGAGCCACGAGCACGCCACGCCCGCGAGCACGAACGCCGCCAGGCGGCCCGCGAGCACGGGAACCTGGCCCGACCTCGACGCCGTCTCGGCATACAGGACGAGCGACGAACCGAGCGCGGCGCCCGCGCCGACCGCCTGACCCACGCCGAGCGCGAGGCCGCGCGCCGCCGACGCGCCGGGCTCCAGTGCGATGAGCCCACCCGCGCCGACTGCGAGCGCGACGCCGACGAGCGCGAGCACCGACGGGCGTTCGCCGTGCGCGAGGCCCCAAGCGACGGGTACCAGCGCGCCGACGACCGCGGTGATCGGCGCGATCACGCCCGCGGAGTAGCGCGCGAGGCCGCGGTAGAGGAGTCCGAGTCCGACGACGTTGACCGCGCCCGCGAGCGCGCCGTACACGATGTCGTGCGGCGCGGGGTGCGACGCGACGAACAGCACGAGGATCGCGGCGCCGACGACGCTGCACGCCTGCGACACCGCGAGCACGCTGATCGTCGGCGTCGTCGACGACGCGCGCCCGCCGACGAAGTCTCCCGATCCGAACGACGCGGCGATGATCACGCCGAGGAGGACCGCCCCCACGTCAGCGCGGGGTCAGGGGCGCGTAGCGCGCGTGCACCTGCTCGCAGTACGTCGCGCAGCGATCCGCGAGCGCGGCGTCGTGGATCTCGAGGAGGTTCTCGGCGTTCATCTCGCCGGAGTGCGAGCAGTTGTACGAGCCGGTCAGCACCCAGTCGTCGCAGACGACGAGCTTCGCGTGCATGTAGTCGTGCGTCGCGTTCGGCGAGTAAGGAGTCGAGGGCTTCGCCGCGACCTTGCCCGACGCGACGACGCGCTCGTAGAGCGGACCCTTCCACGTCGCGCGGCCGTCGTCGCGCCACTGCTGCAACACCTGCCGCATCTGCGGCCCGTCGACCGTGATGAGCATGTCGTTGCCGTCGTCGTCGACGAGCTCGGCGAGCGTCGCGAGGATCGGCGACGACGTGATCACCGGCGAGCAGATCCGGATCCGCTCGCGCGCCTGACCGAGATGCGTCGCGACGAGCTGGCTCATCTTGCGGCCGCGACCGGGAGAGAACAGCACGCGGATCTCGGTGCCGTTCGGCAACGTCGCCGGGTCGTCGTCGAACGTACCGGTGTGATCGACGTGACGCTTCGTCCAGAGCTGCTCGAAATCGCGCGTGTACGCGGCCGCGAGATCGGAAGACTCGACCGTGACGACCAGGTTCTCCATGCGCGTCCACGCGTCGCCGGTCCAGTTCGTCGAGCCCGTCCACACCGTCTCGCCATCGCGCACGACGTACTTGTGGTGCATGAGGTCGGGGATACCGGGGATCGGCTCCGATGGCACCGCGGCGGCGAGCTGCTTCAACAGCGACGGCCCTTCGGGCGGCGGCGGCACGACCTGCGACTTGTGGTGCACGTCGTTGTAGACCGCGCGCACGCGGACGCCGCGCGCTTCGGCCGCGTCGAGTGCGGCGATGATGCGTGTGCCGGTGTCGTCGTCGAAGTGCGCGTCGTAGACGGCCAGGTCGAGGGTCGTATGCGCCTGCGCGACGAAGGCGAGCAAGCGATCGGCGGTCTGCTCGGCCGGCTGCCCGCCGTCGGTCAGGAAGTCGAGCTCGATGGGCGCCACGGCGCATCACCCTTCCAGACCGCGGCGCGCGCGTGCATGATGCGGACGCTCAACTCGTCGGAAGCACCGCTTCGAGTGCGTACGCGGCGGTCGTCGACGCGATGCCGAGGAAGGTCGCGCCCGCGAACGCGTGCAGCGCGGCACCCGAGCCCGCGTAGTGCGCGCCGCCGAACGAGAACACGCCGCCGTCGGATGCGACGAGCCAGTAGCCGCGGCCGGAGGCGCTCGGGCTCAGCGCGACGATCGGTTGGTTGAGCCGGAGATCGCCGGTCGATCCGAAGAAGCGCGCGTCGCCGAAGGTGAAGACGCCGCCGTCGGATGCGACGAGCCAGTACCCGTGCCCGGTCGGCGTCGCCGCGATCGCGACGATCGGACGGTTGAGGTGCAGGCCGCCGGTCGAGCCGTAGAAGTGCGCGTCGCCGTAGGAGAAGACCCCGCCGTCGGCACCCGCGAGCCAGTAGCCCCGCCCGGACGGTGTCGCCGCGATGCCCACCACGGGCGCGGCCGGTGATCCCGCGACCGAGCCGAACCACGGAGTGCCGGGCGCCGCGATCACGCGCCCTTCGGGCGTGGCGAACCAGATGCGCGTGCCGTGGAGCGCGCTCGCGCCGGCGACCGGCGCGTCGTCGACCCATGCGCTCGCAGAGATTGCGGGCCGCGGTGTGCCGAACGACTCGACGACCGGCGTCCCGCCGTCGAACTCGCGCAGCGTGTCGAACAAGAGATCGGCGAACGCGCGCGCACCCGCGGGGCGAAGGTGCGGGCCGCGGCCGAGGAGCCCGCCCGGCGTTCCTTCCGACACGGTCGACCAGTTCGCGAGCCGGAGGTTCGGCCAGCGCTGCGCCGCGGCGACGAGCTGCGCGTTCGCGGCCGGGACCCACGACGCGAACGGCGTCATCGTGTACCAGACGACGTGGCGCACGCCGACGAGCTCGCGCATGACCGCGTCGATACGGGCCGCGAAGATCGACGGCGTCATGCCGTCGTTGTTGCCGAGCGCGACGACCACGACCGGCGGGAGCGGGCGCGCCGCGGCGAGGATCGCGGGGCCTTCGCTCGTCGGGCGACCGACCTTCGCGTCGATGGCGACCGACCATCCGCGCGCGGGTGCCGCGGCGAAGATCGCGGGCGCGGCGCCGACGGTGACGCTGTCGCCGACGATCAGCACGCGGCGCGCGGTCGTCGTCGCCTCGGCGCGCGCCCCGGGCGCGAGCACCGCAACGACGACGAGCAGCGCCGTCGCCCATGAACCTCGTCGCCCCATTGCGCCCGCCCGGATCGCCCGGCCGGGGAGTGTGGCGGGCCGTCGACGGACCGGTCAAACCGCCCAATCCGGTCGGGCCGCAACGCCCGCCGGGGTGCCGATCTCGGCGACCTCGGCGAATCTCGGCGAATCTCGGCGATTCAGGCCCGGAGCGCTCGGAGGTCGGCCAGGACCATGTCCGCGTGGGCGTTGACGTCCTTGACCTCGTAGCTCTTGGCGATCACGCCGTCGGGATCGATGAGGTAGCTGAAGCGCTTCGCGAACTTGACCTTCTCGGTGCCGGGATCACGCGTCTCGTAGGCGACGCCGACCTGTTCGTCGAAGTCCGAGAGCAGACGGAACGGGAAGTCGAACTTCTCGCGGAACGCCCGGTTCGCGTCGGGCGCGTCGAAGGAGATCCCCAGGATCTCGCAGTCGAGTCCGGCGAAGTCGGGGGCCTGATCCCGCAGGCCCTTGCCTTGGATCGTTCAGCCGGGGGTGTCGGCCATCGGGTACCACCACAGCAGCACCCAGCGGCCCCGCAGGTCGGCGAGCCGAACCGGGCTGCCGTCTTGATCGACGACTCCGTCGAGCTCGGGCGCCGGGGTTCCCGCGGTCAGCATCGACACAAAGCCTACGCCCGCGAGCGCGTCAAAGCGACCAACCCGGCAGTAACCCGAGCTCGCTGCACATTGGTTGCGCTTCGACGTTGCGACCGTTCCATGCGATCGCGTCGGGCGACTCGAGCAGCCAGCGGCACACCTTGCCGACGACCGCGGCGGGCGCTCCGAGATCGGCGTCGAACCCGAAGTCGCCCATGTCCTGACGGATGCGCTCGGTCGCGATGAAGCCGGGCTGCACGCCGAAGGCGCGGATGCCGCGCGGCCCTTCTTCGACTGCGAGCACGCCCGCGATGCGGTGTTGCGCGCCCTTGCTGATCGCGTAGCCGAGACCCCAACCGCCTTCGCCCGCGGGTGCGGGCGGGTCCTCGTACGCAACGCCCGACGTGATGTTGACGACGGTGCCGCCACCGCGCCGGACCATCTGCGGCACGAGCGCCTGGATCAGCACCACCGCCGCGAGCGCGTTCGCTTCGAGGTGATCGCGCAACACGGAGATCGGCGTCTCCAGGATGCGGTCCATGTGCCCGGGCCCGACGTAGCGGCCGTTGTTCACGAGCGCGTCGACGCGCCCCCACGCGTCGAGCACGTGCTCGGCCGCGGCGGTGAGCGTCGGATGATCGAGCAGATCGCCCGGCACGACGAGCGCGCGCCGACCCTCCTTCTCGATCAGGGCCGCGGTCTCGTCGAGCGATCCCGGCAGCGGTGTCGTGTCGGACCGCTTGAGTGTCGAGCTGTGCTCGCGCGCTTCTCCGTCGTGCACGGTACGAGCGAGGATCGCGACGTCGAAGCCCGCGGCCGCGAGCTCGAGCGCGATCGCCTTGCCGATGCCGCGGCTCGCGCCGGTGACGAAGGCGACGGGTACTTCGGTTGCTGTTGGTTCGGTCACGCCCGCGATGATGCGTCGCCGGGACCGCCTTCGAGCAACCCCAGGCGCGGTTCGGCTTCGAGCAGGCGCCGCACGACGGGCGACGGGTTGCGGATCACGAGCGAACCACGCTCGTCGGCCGCCCACTGCGCAGCCTCGACGATGACGCGCAACGCGGCCTCGTCGAATGCGGTGACGCCGGCCATGTCGAGCACGATCCGGTGGTGCGCGCCGACGAAGGACTCGAGGATCTCGGCGAGGTCGTCACGGCCCTCGACGTCGATCTCGCCGCTCATCCGGATCGTCGAGTCGGAACCCCGCGACTCGGATGCGTACGCCGGCGCCATCCTGGCCAACGTAGCGAGGCCGTGACGTCGTTGTCACACGCGCGCGACGTGCTGGTTGCGGTCGGCCGGCCGCCCTACCGGGCGAGCCGGGTTCCCATCGCTTCGAGCACCGGCCGGCAGCCGTCGTCCCGCGCCGCGCCGCGGAGGAGCTCCGAGTTGCAGACGCGCAGCTTCGCGAGGGCGTCGGGGTCGCGTGCGATCGCGATCGGAACGAACTGGCCGATGTCATCGTCGATGTAGCCGACGATCGGTCCCGGCGTCGTGCCCGTGTCGTCGTAGACCGGGATGCCGGGCTTCGTCGGGTCGGGCGCGAACGCTTCGTAGTCCGACTTCAGCTCGCAGCCGACATCGGAGGTCGAGCGGCTGTCGACCGGGATGCAGTCCGGCAGGTCGTGGAAGGTGCCGTTGGCCGACACCGGGGCCGCCGGCGGCAGCGGTGCTCTCGGTGTCGACGGTGCGGACATCGACGGTGCGGCCGTCGTGAGGGTCGAGCGTGCGATCGCGCTCTCGCTCTCGCGAGTACGACGTGGACGCGGCCGCAGCGCGACACCGACCAGCGCGACGGCAACGAGCAACGTCACCGCGAATCCGACAGTGAGCACGCGTCTCGTCGTCGTGGCGACGTCCTACGTCTGGTCGAACTCCTCGCGGAGCTTGTGCTTCATCACCTTGCCCGTGGCGTTGCGGGGGAGCTCGACGACGAAGCGCAGGACGCGGGGGCGCTTGTAGTCGGCGAGCCGTTCGGCGCAGAACGCCTTGAGCTCGTCGTCGTCGAGTGATTCGCCCGGCTTCAACACGACGAACGCGCCGACGTCCTCGCCGAGCACCGTGTGGGGCACGCCGACGACGGCCGCTTCCTGCACCGCGGGGTGCTCGATGATCACCGCCTCGATGTCGGTCGCGTAGATGTTGTTGCCACCGCGGATGATCATGTCCTTGATACGGCCGGAGATGTAGATGAAGCCGTCCTCGTCGGTGTACGCGAGGTCGCCGCTACGCAGCCAGCCGTCGGTCGTCCAGGTCTTCTCGGTCGCCTGGTCGTCCTTGTAGTACTCGCGCTGCTTGCCCGGGAGCTTCACCAACAGCTCGCCGACGGCGCGCGGCGCGCAGTCCTCGTCGGTCTCGGGGTCGACGATGCGCACCTCCATCGGCGGCATCGGCTTACCGACCGAGCCGAGGCGGTTGCGGATCTCCTCCTTCGGCATCGTGATGTACGCGGGCCCCGCTTCGGTGAGGCCGTACGAGTTCGACACCGTCGCCTGCGGCATCTTGTCCTGCAGCTTCAGCAGCGTCGGCGGCGCGAGCGGCGCGGAGCCGATCGACACCGCGAACGGTCCCGAGAGATCGGCGTCGTCGAAGCGCGGGCTCGCGGTGACGAGCTCCGCCATCGCCGGCACCATGAAGATCATCATCGGCTTGCGCTGCTCGACGACGTCGAACCAGTGGTCGACGTCGAACTTCGGCATGTAGAGCGCGCACAGCCCGAGCTTCATCGGGTTGAAGATGAACGACATGCCCGCGAACGTGAAGAGCGGCGCGCCGTGCAGCCACCCGCTGTTCGTCCACGCGGGTTCGCAGTTCGGCATCATCGCCACGTCGCGGTGGCGGACGACGACACCCTTCGGCAATCCCGTCGTGCCCGACGTGTACATGATGTCGGCCATGTCGCCCCGCTCGAGCGGCACCTGCGTGTCGCTGCGGTCGAAGTCGTCGATGACCGACCACGGCTCGACACCCGCGCCTTCGCCGTCGGGGCTGAGGATCGCGGTGAGCGACGGCAGGTCGGCGCGCACTGCCTCGACGTGCGACAGCATCGGTGCGGACGTGACCATCGCCGCGATCTCGGCGTGCCCCAGGATCGCGCCGAGCTCGCGCTCCGACAGGCGCGTGTTCGTCGGCACGCACACCGCGCCGGCCTTGTGGATGCCCGCGTAGGCGACGATCCAGCTCAGGCAGTACTCGCTCGGCATGTAGACCGAGACTCGGTCGCCCTTCCGCACGCCGCGCGCGGTGAGCCACCGCGCGACCTGGTTCGAGCGCTCGTCCCACTGGCGGAACGTGATCAGCTCTCCCGCGTCGAGATCCTCGTACGCGGGGTCGTCGGTGTGCGCCTCCGCCATGAAGCGGAGTTGATCGACGAGCAGCGGGCCCTGCGGCGGCATCGTCCTACTTTCCGAATCCCATGCGCGGCACCTTGGTGCGCCGCCCTGCGAACAGCTCGTCCTTCGCCGCGATCAGGGCCTCGGGCGTCCAGCGCGCGCCGCCCTCGTGGTGGAGCTCCGCGACCATCTGCCAGCCCTGCATCAGATAGACGTTCGGGCCGAACACGATGAAGACCTGACCCGACACGTCGGCCGCGGCGTCGCTGGCGAGGAACACGACCATGGGCGCGATGTTGTCGGGGTCCCACTCGGGCCCGGTCATGAACTCGCCCGCGACGTCCATCGTCTCGGTCATGCGTGTCTTCGCGCGCGGCGCGATGCAGTTGGCGGTGACGCCGTAGTTCCGCAGCTCGCGCGCGAGCACGAGCGTGAGCGAGAGGATCCCGCCCTTCGCCGCCGCGTAGTTCGCCTGACCGGGCACGCCGTCGAGTCCCGACTCGCTGACGGTGTTGATGATGCGCCCCGACACTTCCTCGCCGGCCTTGGCGCGGTCGCGCCAGTGCTCGGCCGCGAACCGGCACGTGCAGAAGTGACCCTTCAGGTGGACGTTGACGACCGAGTCGAAGGTCTCCTCGTCCATCTTGAAGCTCATCGCGTCGTGGATGATCCCGGCGTTGTTCACGAGGATGTCGAGGCGGCCGTACTCGTCGACCGCCTGCTGGATCAACGCCTCCGCGCCGGCGAAGGTCGCGACGTCGTCGTTGTTCGCGACGGCCCGGCCGCCGGCCGAGCGGATCTCCTCGACGACCGCGTGCGCAGGACCCGAGTCCTGGCCGCCGCCCTCCATCGCGGAGCCCACGTCGTTCACGACCACACGCGCGCCGTGCTGCGCGAGCAGGCGCGCGTGGCCGCGACCGATGCCGCGGCCCGCGCCGGTGACGATCGCGACTCTGTCGTCGAGGATTCCCATGAAGTGTCGTGCCCGATGGCCGCGCGCCCTCGACGCGACCGGCCGGACCGGGCGCCGAGTCTCGCCCTGACACGCGCGTCAGGTCAACCAGGTCGCATCACCTCCTCGCGCCGCGGCAGCACGAGCCGCTCACCGGGATAGATGAGGTTCGGGTCGTGTGAACGCAACGATTCGACGTTCGCGGCGATCAGCGCCCGCCAATAGGGCGCGATCGCGCTCGGTCGATCCGAGCCGAGCGCTCGTCGCGCGATCAGCCACAGGTTGTCGCCGGGCACGACGACGACGGTGGCGGTCGTGGTTGCCGGGCCGGCGCGTGCCGGTGGATCCGCGGGCGCGGGCGCGGGCGCGGGTGCCGGCGTCGGGCTCGGCGGATCCGCGGGTGGAGGCACGCGCGGCACCGGCCGATCGGGGGCCGCGGTCACGACGGCGCGCGTCCCACCGACCCGGCTCGTGGAGGTGAGCGCGGCGGCGGGCCGGACCGAGCCGACCGCGAGCGACACGCCGAGCCCGGCCACGACGAGGCGGTCGAGGAGTCGCCGCAGGCTCCGGGGCGTCGCGAGGTCGAGCGCGAGCCCGGCCCGGCCGAGGGGGAGCAGCCGGCGCGCGAGGGAGAGGACGGTCGCGAGCAGCAGCCACGCGCCGAGCACGAGCCCGATCAGCCGCGCGGTCGCGGCGACGAGCGTTTCCGTCGGCGCGCTGCGAATCCAGGCGCGGAGGTGGTGGAGCGGGAGCGCGAAGCCCGGCGCGCGGCCGACGCGCACGAGCAGCAGCACGGCCCCGACCTCGCCGGCGACGAGCCCGGCGGTGCCGATCGCGGCCCGGATGCGAGGTGCGCTGATCATGCGCCGAAGATAGCATCACGCTGTGACAAGATGTACCAAGATGATGAGCACGACGTTGGGCGAGCCGTGAGCCGCGACGGCGAGCCGCGCGAGCCGGACGAGCCGTTCGAGTCGAACCAGCGCGACGACCGCGACGACCGTGACGAGCACGACGAGCCGAGCGAGCCCCTGATCGGTCGGGGCCGGTCGGGGAGGGCGCCGGCGCCCGCCGACGAGATCGGCGCCACGGACCCGCCCGCGCCGCGCGCGATCCCGCGCCCGCAGCTCGAGCCCGCGCGCCGGCTCGCGGCGGCGTGGACGCCCGCGCGGGGGCGGCTCGGTCTCGGCATCGCGCTCGTTGCCGGGCTCGCGGTCGCGTGGTTCGCACTCGCGCCGCGGCCGACACCGGTCGCCGTTCCCGCGTCGACGCCCGACACCGCCGCCGAGCCGACGACCGTTTCGCGGCCGCCGCCCACGCAGCCGCCGACGACCTCGAAGCCGGTGCCGCCCTGGGTCCCGCGTGCGATCGCGTCGACGTGTCACGCGCGCACGACCGCCGCCGATGCCGCGCGCCTCGTCGTCGACTGCGCACCGGGGCGCGGTGTCGCGACGCTCCGCTACCGCGAGCTTCCGAACGCGACCGCGCTCCAAACCGCGTACGAAGGGCAACGCAGAGCGCGGCACAACGGCACCGGTCCGTCGCGCTGCGCGAGCGGGCGCAACGACGAGCGTGCGTGGTCGAGCTCGAGCACGCCGGCGACCGCCGCGGGCCGCTATCGCTGCTCCCGTCCGCACGCCGCCGCACGGATCGAGTGGACCGACGACGCACTCGACGTCGTCGCGACGGCGACGCGCACCGACGGCGACCTGCGCTCGCTCTATGTGTGGTGGACGACGGTCCCGGGACCGGTCGAGCCGGCGCGAGCCCGGTAGCGTCGCGAGCGATGAGGCCGGAGCCGCATGAGTGAAGAGACCGAGGGGCGCTGGGAAGGGTTCGACCCGCACCTCATCGAGCACCTCCGTCGCGCGCATGCGGACACGCCGCTGCACAAGGTCCTCGGCCTCCGGATCGTCGACGCCGATCCCGGTGTCGTCATCGTCGAGATGCCGGTCGCGCCGGGCGCCTTCAACGCGTCCGGCAACCTGCACGGCGGCGCGATCGCGACGCTGATCGACGTCGCCGCCGGCTCGTGCGCGGCCCGGTCGAGCAGCTTCAAGCCCGGTGAGAACACGATCGTCACCGCCGACCTGCACGTGCGCTACCTCGGCCGTCCGAAGGGGAACATGGTCCGCGCGGAGGCGCGCACGATGCGCGCGGGGCGGCAGCTGATCGTCGTCGAGATCCGCGTGCTGGACGACCTCGACAACCTCATCGCGGTCTCGGACTTCTCGGCCATGCTCGTCCCCCGCCGCGAGCCGCTCCCACAGAGCGAAGGCGACGCCAGCCTCCCGGATCTGTAGCAACCACCAAGGCGGTCCATGACCGCAAGCGCGCGCTTTGGTAGGTTCCCGACCGTTCGTCCGACGGTACGGGGGAGTCGACATGGAGATCTTCCATCGCTACGGCCTGTGGGGCGGCATGCGCATCGCCCACGTCATGTTCGCGGTGATGTGGATGGGCCTCCTCTGGTTCTTCAACTTCGTGCAGACGCCCGCCTACGCGGAGATGGAGCCGTCGGCTCGCAACAACGCCTTCGACAAGCTCACGTGGCGGGCGTTGTGGTGGTTCCGCTTCTCCGCGATGTTCACGGTCGCGAGCGGCATCCTCGTGCTGCTCATCGGCGGGTTCAGCAGCAGCGATCCGTACCAGAGCGCGTTCTGGAAGTCGCCGCCGGGCATGGGCATCGCGGCCGCGATCCTCTTCGCGCTGATCATGCTCTACAACGTGATGTACGTGATCTGGCCGAACCAGCAGATCGTCATCGGCAACGCGCGCAACGTGCAGGGCGGCGGTGAGGCGAACCCGAACGCGCCGGCGGCGGCGCGACTCGGCGCGATGGCGTCCCGTCAGAACACGATCTTCTCGTTCACCGTCTTCATGTTCATGGTGGGGACGCAGCACTTCTTCAACGACGGCACGCACTTCAAGCCCGAGCCTGCGGCCGGTGTGCGCGTGCTCTATTACATCGTCCTGCTTGCGATCGCGATCGGCTTCGAAGCGAAGGCCCTCGGGAAGATCGGCGGTACCGCCGCGGGTGGCCTCAACCAGATCTACGACACGCACCAATACGCGATCTACACCGCGGTCGGGATGCTGGTGTTCTTCTACCTGTTCTTCGAGATCTTCTTCCGGGTCTGATCGACTAACGGCCGACCGGGCCGAACAACCGATCTGCGATCCGCGAGCGCTGCTCGCTGGTCCCGCCGAAGAACGCGTCGTTCGACTTGGCCCGCTTCACGTAGAGATGCACGTCGTGCTCCCACGTGTAGCCGATGCCGCCGTGGATCTGGATGCCTTCCTTGCCGAGGAGGTGCTGGCAGTCGCCCGCGGCGGCCTTGGCGACCGCGGTCGCGAGCGTGCGGCGCTCGTCGTCCTCGGCGAGCGTGAGCGCGGCGAAGTAACCGGTCGCGCGCGCCCGTTCGAGCGCGATCACCATGTCGGCGAACTTGTGCTTGATCGCCTGGAACGAGCCGATCGGCACGCCGAACTGGTGCCGGCTCTTGGCGTAGTCGAGCGTGACGTCGAAGATCGTCTGGCACGTGCCGACGGTCTCGAGCGCGAGCGCGACGACCGCTTCCTCGAGCGCGCGCCGCACCGCCGACGCCGCGTCGCCGGCGCTTCCGAGCACGCGTTCGGGGCCGACGCGCACGCCGTCGAGGACGACATCGTCGATGGCGCGGCTGCCGTCGATCGCTCGAATCGGATTCGTGGTGACGTCGGCACCGGGTACGACGACGACCGTGATGCCGTCGTCGCCTTCGGTGCCCGCGAGCCGCACGACGACCGCGAGCTCGTCGGCGCCACGGGCCTCGATCGCGAAGCGCTTCGTGCCGTGGAGGACGTAGCCGTCGCCGTCGGGTGTCGCGGTGGCGGTGACGGCGGCGGGATCGGACGAGCCGCTCGCTTCGCTCAACGCGAGCGCGCCGCGCACTTCGCCGCGCGCGACTGCGCCGAGGAACTTCGCCTGCTGCTCGGCATCCGCGGTCTCGCGGACGATCGGCACGTACTGCGTCACCGTCGCGAGCAGCGGGCCGGGGGCCATCACGCGCCCGAGCTCCTCGGCGAGGATGCCCGCTTCGATCGCGCCGAGCCCGATGCCGCCGTGCTCCTCGGCGGTCGTGAGCGCGGGCCAGCCGAGCTCGGTCATCGTGGCCCAGAGCGCGTCCGCCGGCTCGCCGGTCTCGACCACGGAACGGGCCAAGGCGACCGGGCTCTCCTTCACGAGGACGGCACGGATGCTGTCGCGCAGCTCCTCCTGGTCCCGGCTGAACTCGAGCTCCACGGTGCTCCTGGTCGGGCTCACGGCGACCCGCCGATTGGCGGGTACGCAGTGCTGACGAAGGCGTCAGGTTACCGGTCGGCGCGGTGCCGGCGTCAGTCCGGACCGAGGTCGGCCGCGAGCGCGCGCCGGTCGATCTTCTCCATCGCGGTGAGCGGGAGCGCATCGCGCAGCGACAGCTGCTCGGGCAGCTTGTAGGCCGCGAGCTCGCCGCCGGCGTGCTCGCGCAGCTCGGCGAGCGTCGGCGGCGCGGCCGGATCGCGCGGCACCACGACGGCGACGCCGACCTCGCCCATCACGGGATCGGCGCGCGGCACGATCGCGATCGCGCCGACCGCGGGATGGCTCGACAGCACGCCTTCGACCTCGACGGGATACACGTTGTAGCCGCCGCGCACGTACATCTCCTTGCTGCGGCCGACGAGCCGGAGACGACCGCGGTCGTCGACCCACCCGAGGTCGCCGGTGCGCACGAAGCCGTCGCCGGTGAACGCGGCGCGCGTCGCCTCGGGATCGCGCCAATAGCCCGACATCACCGCGTCCGACTTGAGACACACCTCGCCGATCTCGCCTTCGGCGACCGGATGGTCGTCGCCGTCGAGCACCGCGAGCGCCACGCTCGCGTGCGGACGGCCGACGCTCACGACCGCGTCCTCGTCGGGATCGTCGAACGCGGTGCCGAGTCCGATGCCGGCCTCGGTGCACGAGTAGCGCGTCGCGAGACGCGCTCCGAATCGCGCGCGGGCTTCCTCCGCGAGACCGGGCGTCACGGGTCCGCCGCCGACGATGATGTAGCCGACGCTGTCGAGGTCGTACGCGTCGAAGTCGGGTCGGCGCAGCATCAGCGCGATCTGCGCCGGCACCCCCGCGACGGTCGTCATGCGCTCGCGTGCGAGCAACGCGAGCGCGTCGTCGGCGCGCCAGCGGCGCATGATGAACGTCGTGCCGCCGCGGCGCAGGCTGCCCGGCAGCTTCGTCATGAAGCCGAGGTGCGCGAACGACGTGCCGCTGAACGAGCGACCCCCGCCGTCCCACGTGTCGCCGACGTCGGTCTGCGTGATGAACGCGAGCTGGCGATTGCCGTACTGCGCGCCCTTCGGAATGCCGGTCGTACCCGACGTGAAGATGATCGCGACCGCGCGGTCGGGGTCGTCGTCGATCGACGGTGGCGCTTCGTTCGCGACGCGCAGCTCGTGCAGCACGGTCAGCGCGTTCTCGCCGGCGGCGATCTCGATCGACTCGTACGTGTCGGGCGCGAAACCGTGCGCCGCGACGACGAGACGCGGCGCCGCGCGCTCGAGCACCGCATCGCGCTCACGGGCCGACAGCCGGTCGTTCACGCCCGCCGTGATCGCGCCGAGCTTCGCGGCAGCCAGATAGCAGAGGAGGTACTCGGGGCCGGGTGGCAGGACGAGCGCCACGACGTCACCCGTGGTGATGTGACGACGCTGAAGGCCGACGGCGAGCTCGTCGGAGATGCGGTCGAGATCGGTGAACGTCAGCGGCCAGCCGGACTCGCTGACGTAGGCGGTACGATCGGCGAAGCGCCGGGCGGCCGCCGCGGTCGTCGCCGGGAGCATCAGTCGCCTTTCACGGTCATTGCGGGAGTGGGCCGGTGGCCGAAGCGTACAAGTCGAAGGGGAGCGGCTCGGGGCGACGCGCGGCCCTGAACTCCGCGCCCGCGGTCGGTGGACCCGCGCAGGGGCGCGAGCTGCGCGCGCAGGGCCGCAAGACGATGGCGAAGCTGCTCGACGCGGGCATGAAGGTGTTCGCGGAGAAGGGCTTCCACGCGGCGCGGGTCGACGACATCGTCCGCACCGCGCGCGCGTCGCACGGCACCTTCTACCTCTACTTCGCGAGCAAGGAAGACCTGTTGCGAGCGCTCGCGCTGCAGTGCTCGGAGCAGATCGAAGGGCTGGCGAGCACGCTCGGCGCGGTGACGCCGGACGCCGCGGGCTGGCAGGAGCTGCGGCGCTTCCTCGACGACTTCCTCACCACGTACGCGCGCTACGGACCGGTGATCCGCGCGTGGATGGAGGACCACGTCGACGACCGGCAGGTGAACCGGCTCGGTGTCGGCGCGTTCACCGCGATCGCGACGACCCTCGGTCAGCGCATGCACGCCGCGGGCGCGTCGGGCACCGAGGTGTCGGTCGCGGCGCTGATGGCGCTGCTCGAGCGGTTCGCCTACTTCCGCGTGTCGCGCGGTCTCGACTTCGACCAGACGGTGATGCTCGACACGCTCACGTCGGTCCTGCACCGCGGCTTCTTCGGCGCTCCCGCCCTCGCCGCGTCTTAGTGCTTTAGTGGTACTGCGTTATCGGCGTATCGCCGGATAACGCAGTACCACTAGCCGCTGGTGACCGTCGCGGAGAGGTCGGCGGTTCCGGTTCCGGTGCGCAGGGGATCGAACACGACGGTCCAGGTTCCGTCGGAGACGGTGGTCGCCGGCAGCGTGACCGCCGTGCCGCAACCGCCGCCGTGCGCGACCGCGAAACCGCCGGTGTTCACGAGCCGCAGCAACTCGGTGTTGCTGCACTTGTTCGCGATCGTGAGATTCGTGAGCGAGACCGCGACCTTCTCGCCGGGCGACCCTTCGAACGTGAAGACCGCGCGCTGGCCCGGCGCGGTGATGTCGACCGGCACGACGGTGCCGTCGAGCGGCAACGTTTCCGTCTGGTCGTCGAACGTGAACACCTGGAGTGTCCCGCTCGTCATCGTGCAGGCGCCGATCTTCTCGATGAACAACTTGTACGTGCCGCTTTGCGTGCGCGGGACGGCGTTCATGTAGCCGACCGTTCCCTTGACTGCGGCGTACCCGACCTGGGTGTCGTCCGGCGCGCGCAGGAACAGTTGCGTGGGTTGGTCGCAACGGTTGACGTACCGAACCTTCGAGAGCAGGACCGAGATGGCCTGGCCACTCGGCGCCGAGAATGTCAGGTTGGCGTTCTGCCCGGGAACCATCGGGATCGACCGCTTCGATCCGTTCGGAGTGATCGTGCCGAAGTCGGTGCTGAACTGCCAGAGCGAGACGGTCGCGCTGAACGGGCGATCGAGGCTCTCACCGACGACGAGTGTCCACGTGCCGGTCTGGTCGAGCGTCTGTCCCGGCAGGAAGCCGCCGCCGGTCGTGCCGAACGCGGTGCCGTCGGGCCGCTCGAGTGACTCGATGCCGTAGCCGTCCTGCTCGTGGAACTGCGGGTCCATGACCAACGACGACGCCTGCTGACCCGCGGTACCCGAGAACGTGAACCGTGCGACCTGACCGGGCGTCTCGAGGTTGATCGGCACGGGCGCGCCGTCGGTGCCGATCGTGCCGCGCACGTCGACCGGGTGGTACAGCGTGACTTGTAGCGGCTTGCCGTCGAAGCCGACCAGCTGCAGGAAGTAGAGGCCCGTCGACGGCAGATCGATCGAGTTCAGGAAGCCGCCCGCCCCGATGCACGTCTTGTTCGGACCGATCGGATTACCGGTGCTGTCGAGGAATGCGGCGGTCACCTGGCACTGCTGGTTGATCGAGCCGCCGGTGACAACGGCCGCGTAGTGCGCGTCGGATGCGCTCCTGAAGCCGAACCAGAAGTTCTCGTTCGTGCCGTGCGGCCACTTCACCGGCAGCGCGTTGGCGTTCGGCGTGATGCTCAACGGTCCGCCGCTGCTCGTGACCGCGAGCGTGGCCTGACCGCTCGCCGATGGGGCGGCCTGGAGCGTGAGGACGTAGCGGCCGTCGGCGGGAACGTTCGCGACGCTGACCGCGCCGGTGCGTCCCGCGCACACCGGACCCGCGAGCACGTGGTGGTCCGGTGCGCGCAGCGTCAGGTGCAGGTCGCAGTCGGCGAACGTCCCCGACTTCACGGCGAAGGTGAGTTGCTCGCCGGTGATCGCCATCACCGCGGCGCGCTTGGTCACGCCCGCGGTGTTGAAGTTGAACAGCACCGCGGGACCGTTGGGTGAGATCGGCACCTCGGGCGACAATGTCTTCGCGCCCGCGCCCGTCGGCGCGACGAGCGGCACGAAGCTCGCCGCGATCACCGCGCTCACCGCTACGACCAATGCCAACCGCCCGTTGCGCATCGGAGCTCTCCCACGTCGCCGGTCGTGCCCTGAGCGCGACCCTAGAACGTGGTCGCCCGGCCCGTCAGGTGCGGGTGGTACTGCGTTATCGGCGTATCGCCGAAGAACGCAGTACCACTAAGCGCGGGGGGCGGTGCCGAGGATCACGGTGCTGGCGGAGGAGAACCAGCCGCCGGTGCCGTGCACGCAGCAGAGGTCGGCCTTCTCGACCTGACGACCGTCGGCTTCGCGCCGCATCTGGCGCACCGCTTCGACGAGCAGGAACATGCCCCGCATCCCGGGATGGCAGTGCGAGAGCCCGCCGCCGTCGGTGTTCGTCGGCAGCGCGCCACCGACGCGCATCTTGCCGTCCTCGACGAACGCGCCGCCTTCGCCCTTGCCGCAGAAACCGAGCGCCTCGAACGTGAGCAGCACCATCGGCGTGAACGCGTCGTAGATCTGGCAGAGATCGATCTCGGCGGGCGCCACGCCCGCGCGCTCGAACGCGAGCTGGCCGGAGCGCAGCGCGGGGGAGACCGTGAAGTCCTCCCACTCGCTCATCGTCGTGTGGTCGGTCGCCTCGCCGGTGCCGAGGACCCAGATCGGAGCCTTCGGCAGATCGCGCGCGCGTTCTTCAGAAGTCAGCACGACCGCGCCGCCGCCGTCGCTCCGGATGCAGCAGTGCAGCTTCGTGAGCGGGTCGGCCATCATGCGCGAGCTCTGCACGTCGTCGATCGTGATCGGGTCGCGGTAGTAGGCCTCGGGGTTCAGCGACGCGTTGTACCGCGACGACACCGAGATCTCCGCGAGCTGCTCGATCTTCGTGCCGTACTCGTACATGTGCCGGCGCGCGGCCATCGCGTACTTCGAGATGAGCGTGTGCCCGAAGGGCACGTCGAACTGCACCGGCCCGCGCGCGCCGAACGAGAGGTTCGCGCCGCGCCGACGCGCCTTGAGATCGGCGCGCGCGGTCGAGCCGTAGACGAGCACGACGACCTCGGCCTCACCGTGCGCGATCGCCGCGGCCGCGTGCCCGACCATGAACTCCCACGTGCTGCCGCCGACACCGGTGCCGTCGGCCCACGTCGGTCGCAGTCCCAGGTACTCGCCGATCTCGACGGGTGAGAGCAGCCCCATGCCGCTCGAGCCGAGGCCGTCGATGTCGTCCTTCGTGAGCCCCGCGTCGGCGATCGCGCGACTCGCGGCTTGGTAGTGCAGCTCGTAGGGCGTCTTGACGTCGACGCGCCCGATGTCGGACAACGCCGCGCCGACGATCGCGACTCGGCGGTCCACGCGCGGCTCCTTCGGTTCCGTCTCGGGGGCGACGAGCGCGCGCTACGCGCGCCGCTGCGCGTCGATCCCGGGGTTCTCGCTCTGGAAGTGATAGCGGTTGAGGATCCGGCTGATGTCGATCGGGTCCCACTGCTTCGGCGAGCCGTCCTTCTCCTTCGCGAGGAACTGCTCGCCCATCGTCCAGGGCTTGTAGACGCAGAGGTTGTTGCCGACGACCCGCAGCACCTGACCGGTGACGTGCAGGGCGAGGTCGGACGCGAGGTACACGACGCCGGGCGCCGAGTTGCCCGGGTTCATCGCGTCGAACTCCGTGTAGTCCTCGGGGTTCTTGATCTCGATCTTCATGGCCTGGCCGACCATGCGCGTCGCGCCGCCGGGGCCGATGCAGTTGGCGCGCACGCCGTAGCGGCTGAGCTCCAGGCTCGCGATGATCGTCATCGCCGCGATGCCGGCCTTGGCGGCGCCGTAGTTGATCTGGCTCGCCTGACCCTGCAGGCCTGCGCTCGACACGGTGTTCACGATCGAGGCACGCGGCTGGCGGCCTTCCTTCGACTCGTTCCGCCAGTACACCGACGCGTGGTGCATCGTGTTCCAGCAGCCCTTCAGGTGCACGGCGATGACGGCGTCGAAGTCGCCTTCGCTCATCGAGAACATCATGCGGTCGCGCAGGATGCCGGCGTTGTTCACGAGCACGTCGAGCCGGCCGAACGCGTCGACCGCGGTGCCGATGATGTTCTTCGCACCCTCGAAGCTCGACACGTCGTCGTAGTTCGCGACGGCCTCGCCGCCGCGACCTTTGATGACGTCGACAACCGTCTCGGCCGCGGTCTTGTCGGCACCTTCACCGGTGACGGATCCGCCGAGGTCGTTCACCACGACCTTGGCGCCGTGGTCGGCGAGCGCGATCGCCTCGCCGCGACCGACGCCGTTGCCCGAGCCGGTGACGATCGCGACCTTGCCGTCGAGAATGCCCATCTGTGCGCGCTCCAGTTGCGAGAAATCTGACAGTGGTGTCAGGGTATCGGCCCGGTCGCGAGGCCGCCAAAGTGAGGAGCGCGCACGGACATGCCTGTCGATACGAGCGTGATCGGCACGAAAACCGGTGCGTGGCGCGTGACCGTCGACCGCGCGCCGGTCGCGAACTTCGCGCGCGTGCTCGGCGACAAGACTCCGGTGCTCGCCGATACACCCGCGCCACCGACGTACTCGTTCGTGATGGCGCACTGGGGCGCGTACCCCGACGACCAGCCACCCGATCCGAGCGGCGGCGCGAACCCGATGCACAAGATCATGGGCGAGCTGCACGCCAAGGGCGCGCTCGTGCTCCACGGCGAGCAGGAGTTCGACTATCACCGCCCGATCGTGAGTGGTGACGTGCTCGACGGCGCGCAGTCGATCACCGACATCTACGAGAAGGAGACGGACGCCGCGACGATGACGTTCGTCGTCATGGAGACGCGCTGGACGGACGCGAACAGCGGAGACCCGGTCGTCACGGAGCGGTTCAACCTCATCGCGCGTCTGCGCAAGTAGCCCCGGAGGCCACGAAACATGGGTCGGTTGCAGGACAAGGTCGCGATCATCACCGGCGCGGGGCAGGGCATCGGCCTCGCCTACGCACAGCGGTTCCTCGCCGAAGGCGCGAAGGTCGTCGTCGCCGAGATCAACGAGGAGCGCGCTGCGAGCGCGATGAAGGTGCTGCAAGCCGACGGCGGCGACAACGTCGCGCTCGTGCAGACCGACATCTCGAGCCCCGACTCCGCGCAGGCGTGCGTCGACGCAACGGTCGAGCGCTTCGGCACCGTGCACATCCTCGTGAACAACGCCGCGCTCTACTACGACATCGACAACTTCGACACGAGCTACGAGTATTTGCTGAAGGTGATGGGCGTGAACCAGCACGGCACGTGGCTCATGGCCCGCGCCGCCGCGCCGATCATGGCGAAGCAGCATTACGGGCGCATCATCAACCAGTCGTCGGGTGCCGCGTACGCGTATCAGTTCCCGTCGTTCGGCGACGACTTCACCGGACTCGGCAACTACAGCTACAGCATCACGAAGTGGGGCATCGTCGGACTCACGAAGTTCCTCGCCGCGCAGCTCGGCCAGTGGAACATCACCGTGAACTGCATCGCGCCCGGTGTGACGATGACGGAGGCGACGAAGAAGATCGTCCCCGACATGTTCATCTCGGGCATGACCGCGCAGACCGCGATGAAGAGCACGCTCGAACCCGAGGACCTCGCGGGCGCGTGCGTGTTCTTCGCGAGCGACGACGCCAAGTTCGTCACCGGCCAGACGCTCGTCGTCGACGGTGGCCTCGCGATGCCCGCGTAGCGAATGAGCTCGACGCTCGCCATCGGTCCGGTTGCCGGCGCAGTCGCGCCGGGCTGGGAGCCGGTGCGCGACGCGTTCGCGAAGAACTTCGAAGCGCGCGACGAGGTCGGCGCCGCGGTGTGCGTGTACCACCATGGCCGGCCGGTCGTGGATCTCTGCGGCGGCGTCGCCGACATCGCGACGAGCCGGCCGTGGACCGACGACACGATCGTGCTCGTGTACTCGATGACCAAGGGCGTGAGCGCGGTGTGCGCCAACCTGCTCGTCGAGCGGGGCGCGCTCGACCCCGACGCGCCGGTCGCGTCGTACTGGCCCGAGTTCGCCGCCAAGGGCAAGGGCGACATCCCCGTGAAGTGGGTGCTCTCGCACCAGGCCGGGCTCGCGGTGATCGAAGCCGACGTCACGCTCGAGCACGCGCTCTCGTGGACGCCCGTCGTCGACGCGCTCGCCGCGCAGCCGCCGAACTGGGAGCCGGGGACCGCGCACGGCTACCACCTGCGTTCTTACGGCTGGCTGGTCGGTGAGATCGTGCGGCGGATCGACGGCCGTACGATCGGGCGCTTCTTCGCCGACGAGATCGCGGCTCCGCTCGGTCTCGACTTCTGGATCGGGCTGCCCGAATCGGAGGAGCCCCGCGTCGCGATGCTCGTGCCGCCGCCGGTCGAGTTCCGTGAGCTCATGCGCACACTGCCGGACACGATGCTGCTCGCGCGCGCGACGACCGGACCGTCGGGCCTGTTCAACTACGACGAGATGTGGAACCGGCGTGAGCTGCGCGCGTGCGAGCTGCCGTCGTCGAACGGGGTCGGCAACGCGCGCGCGGTCGCGAAGTTGTACGCGTCGCTCATCGGAGAGGTCGACGGTCGGCGCACGCTGCGCGCGGAGACGGTCGCGCGCGCGACCGAGTGTCTTGCGCGCGGTCCCGACGCCGTGATCCTCACGGAGACCGCGTTCGGCCTCGGGTTCATGCTCGGGCCGACGCTGCCGACCCCGTGCGGTCCGCGCGCGTTCGGGCACGGCGGCGCCGGTGGGTCGGTGTCGTTCGCGGATCCCGATGCGGGGCTCGCGTTCGCGTACGTGATGAACGATCTGCGCTTCGACATGGACGGTGATCCGCGAGGCGAGTCGCTGGCGCGCGCCGCGTACCGGTGCCTCGCCGGCCTCGGCTGATCAGGTTCGCTAGCCCAGCGCGAGCTCGGCGCTGACCGCAGGAGAGAGCCCGTCGTAGCGCTGCAGGCCGGTTTCGCCGACCCGGCCTTCGTACACGGTCTCGCCGTCGGTGGCGACGATGGTGCCGTCGTCGGCGACGCGCACACGGGTGGCGCGGCCGATGCGCGTCACGGAACGGTTACCCGTGAGTGACTGCGAGAAGAGCTCGTCGCCGTCGCCGATCCACGCGAGCTGCAGCCCGTCGGGCGAGATCGCGGCGTCGGCGCCCGCGATGTCGCCGATGGTCGTCGTCACGCGCGTGGTGACGTCGAGGCGGCGCAGCTCGACCTGGTCGGAGAAGAGGACCGTGTTGCCGCCGGAGCCGGCGACGGCGATGGGACCCGCGTGCAGAGTGGTGAGGAGCTGCGTCCGTCCGGACGCGTCGACGAGGGAGAGCGTCTGGCTCGTTGCGTCGGTGCGCACGACGACCAGACCGTCGTCGACGGCGGCGACCGGTTTGGCGGTCGTCATCAAGATCCCGATCGCGCCGGTCTGCGGGTCGTAGGTCTCGGCCCGCCACTGACCACCCGGCGCGCTTCGCGCGATCCACGCGTCTCGGCCGCCGGCGGCCGCGAACACCTGGGTTCCTGCGTCGACGACCTTCGCCTCGGAGGCGCCGTCGCGGATCAGGTCGACGATGCCGTTGCTGCGCACCACGAGCCATCCACCCGTGACGCGCGCGATGGAGCGCGGACCCGCAGGGTTCGGTTCGTAGCCCCCGACCGCGATCGTCCGCAACGCGAAGGAGTGGAGATCGAGCACGTCGACCGCGCCGTCGTCGGCCGCTACGAGGTGCAGGCCGGCGCGCGGCGGTGGCCGATCGTCGGTCGCGATCGGACCGAACCGACCGGGACGAGTGGTCGGCGGCAGCGCGCCGATCGTCGAGTCGCCGATGACGCCCGCGCTCGCGCCGAGATCGAGCGTGACGCGTGCCGAGCTGATGCTCGCAGTCTCGGGATCGACGACCGCGAGCCGGCCGTCGCCGGTTCCCGCCGCCGGCGCGAGCACCACGTACGCGCCGTCGGCGGTCCAGGCCACCGTCGCGCCGGCGCCGTCGTCGGTCCCCGGACGCGCGGGCGCGGTGATGTAGCCGGTCGTCGAGATCAGCTGCGTGTGCTTCGTGTGGAGGTCGGCGAGCTCCATCGACGTGGCGCGCGTGATGTTGTTGTCGGGCACGACGATCGCGAGGCGGCTGCCATCGGGCTCGAAGTACGCGACGGTCCCGGCGAGCGCGATCGGGTCCGGGTGGTTCACGAGCTGGATCCACGACGTCGTCGCGCCGGACGCGACCTCGGTGACGTGCACGGGGCACCGCAACACGCCGCAGTCCTGGGTCGACAGCCAGGCGACGCGGTCGCGGTGCACGCCGATGACGGTGGCGTCGGGCGGCAGAAACGGTCGTGCGGCACCGGCGGAGGTCGTCGACTGGAGCAGGTACCCCCGCTCCGCCGTCTGTTCGAGCAAACCACGGCGCGTCGCGCCGATCGCGGGCGCGTCGGTCGTGACGATCGCGCGGTGGAGGCGGCTGGGTCCGCCTGGAACCTCGGTCGCACGGAACTCGTTCGCGAACCACACGTAGCCGGGCTCCGCCGCCGCGAACGCGCTGTCGGCCTGCACGTGGTGCGCGACGCCGTCGGTGAGGGTGAACCAGAACATCTGCCCGTTCACGCGCACGGCGACCGTCGTTCCCGACGACGCGACGAGTGTCACCGGTCCGGGAGGTAGGCCCCTGATCGCCGGCACACCGATCGAACCGGTGTCGGTGTCGACGACACGGAGCCCGTCGTCGCCCGCGGTGAGCACGCGCGCGCCGACGCGGAACGAGAACAGACCGCCACCGTGGAGACGGATCACTGCCTTCGTCGCGTCGCTCGTCGACGCCGACGCGCCGCTGGTGCCGTGGTGATGTGACCGGCCCGCGACGACGGAGATCACGAGCCCGACCACGACGACGAGCGCGACGATCGCCGGCCACCGGCTGCCGCGTGCGCCGGGAGAACGCGGACGATCCGTCGACTCGACAGTGGACGCGGGCTCGAGGTCGATGATCTCGAGCGAGTCGAACGCGTCCTCGTCGCCGCGGCTCACGAGCGCGAGTGTGGCGCGCCGGGCGTCAGCGCGAGGCGCGCGGAGACTGATCGAACGGCATATTGCGGTCGACACGCGGCTCCGACGGCAGACCTAGCACGTGCTCACCGACGATGTTGCGCTGGATCTCGTCGGTGCCACCCCGGATCGAGAGCGACGGCGCGGTGAGGAAGAGCGTCTGCCACTCGCCGTTCCGCGCGCCGGCGCCCGCGACCGCGGCGGGGCCGAGCAGCGCCAGTGCGGCGTTCGTGAAGTCGCGGAACGCGGCGGCCGCGCGCAGCTTCTGTCCCGAACCCTCGGGTCCGGGACGGCCGGCCTTCGCTCGTGCTCGCGCGCGCCGGACCGTGAGCGCGGCGACGCGCAGCTCGACGACGACGCGCGTGAGCTGCTGGCGAACGAGAGGATCGGTGTGGAGTCCGAGCTCGCGCGCGAGCGCGACGAGTCGCTGCTCGTCGAGCCACGCGCCGCCGGGCGTCGCCACACCACCGCGTTCGTGCGCGAGCGTCGTGAGCGCAACCTTCCATCCGCCGCCGACCGGTCCGATGCGGTCGCGATCGTGCACGCGCACACCGTCGAGGAACACCTCGGTGAAGTGCGTGTCGCCGTTCATCTGCCGCAACGGGCGGACGTCGACGCCGGGCGCATGCAGGTCGAGGCCGAAGGCGGTGATGCCCGCGTGCTTCGGCACCGACGGGTCACTGCGCGCGAGCAGGAGTCCCCGGCGCGCGTAGTGCCCGCGGCTGGTCCACACCTTCTGCCCGTCGACGATCCACTCGTCGCCGTCTTGTCGCGCGCGGGTCGCGAGGCCCGCGAGGTCGGAGCCCGCGTCGGGCTCGGAGAACAGCTGGCACCAGATCTCGGTGCCGTCCTTGATCCCCGGGAGCCAGCGCGCGCGTTGCGCGTCGTCGCCGTGCTCGAGCAGCGTCGGGCCGACGAGCGTGAGGCCGACGAGGAACGGGTAAAGGTCGGGCACCTCGAAGCGGGCGAGCTCCTGCTGCACCATCGCGAGCCGTTCGCCCGACGCGCCCAGCCCGCCGTGTTCTGTTGGCCACGTCGGTACTGCCCAGCCGCCGTCGGCGAGCGCCCGCAGGTACGCCCGCCCGGCCTCGAGATCGTCGCTGCCCGCGCCCAACACCGTCGTCGCCCGGTCGGTGTTTCGGGTTGCCAGCCGCTTGGCCAGCGCGGCCCGCACGATCTGCCGTTCTGATGGGGCGGCGCGCCCGAAACGGTCGGGTTTTCCCATCAGAACCCGCGTTCCGCGGCGACGAGGGCGGCGACCTCGTCGCGGAGGGGGCCCTTCTGCACCTTGCCGCTGGGAGTTCGGGGAAGCTCGGCTCGCAGCTCGAGCCGCTCGGGCCGCTTGAACGGGGCGAGGCCCGCGCCGGCGACGTGCGCGGCGAGCGCCGCGAGGGTCGGCGGCTCCCCGCTCGCGCGCGCGATCACGAACGCGCACGCGCGCTCGCCCATGACGGCGTCGG
>DATBAK010000097.1 GCA_036271555.1 Acidimicrobiia bacterium | reverse complement strand
GTGCTCGACGGCGACTTCGTGACGCCGCCCGCGTCGGCGGGTTGCCTGCTCGGCGTCACGCGCGGTCTGCTGCTCGAGCTCGCCCCGACCGTCGGCATCGAGGCGTGCGAGCGCGACCTGCCGATGGACGCGCTCGCGCGCGCGTCGGAGGTGATCCTCACCTCGACGACCCGCGAGGTACAGGCCGTCGACCGAATCGTCGTCGACGGGAGTGAGGACTTCGCGTACGCGGCGCCCGGTCCGCTCGCGTCGCGTCTCGCGCCCGCCTTCGCCGCGCTCGTCGCGCGCGACCTCGATCCGTAGTCGGGCGCGGCCTCGTCAGGACGGAGGCGGCGCCGGGCGCAGGTGCACGACATCGCCGGCGGTCAGGGTGTGCTCCTCGCCGTCGTCGGCGTGCACCACGAGGTGCCCGAGGTCGGTGAGCGCGACCGCGTCGCCTTCGAGCGCGTCGCGCGCGCGCTCGACGCGGACGCGCCGGCCGAGGGTCGCGCTGTTCGCAGTGTGCTCGTTCCGGAGGTCGACGGGTCCGCGCGCGGCCAGCGTGTCGAGGCGCGCGTCGAACGCGCGCAGCCACGCGACGAGCAGGTCGGCACGCGGCGCGACGCGTCCCTCACGGTTGCACGCGGTCGCGGTGGCGGCGATGTCGAGCGGGAAGCCGTTCCAGTCGACGTTGAGCCCCATGCCGACGACGACGGCGCCCGAGCCGGTCGCCTCCGCGAGCAGCCCCGCGAGCTTGCGGTCGTCGACGACGAGGTCGTTGGGCCACTTGAGCCGGGGCCGGACGGCACAGAGCGCGTCGACCGCGTCGATCGCGCTCAGCGCGGCCGCGACCACGACGAGGTGGCGCTGCTCCGCCGGGAGCGCGTCGCCGAGCAGCACCGACGTGAGCAACGACGCGCCCGGCGGCGCGACCCACGTGCGGCCGAGACGCCCGCGCCCCGCGCGTTGCTCGTCGGCGACCGCGACGAGTCCGGGCGCTTCACCGGTGGCCGCGGCGTCGACGAGATAGCGGTTCGTCGAGTCGATCGTCTCGAACCAACGCACCTCGTGGAACCGGGTGCCGCCGAGCCGCGCGACGAGATCGTCCCGGCGGGCCGGGGCTGCACTTCCCGCGCTCGGCGCCCGTGGCGCCGGGCCGCTCGGGCCCCGCTCGACGCGCATCGGCTCCGCCGATTCGCTCTCACTCAGGGGCATCACCCGTAGGATACGGCGCCGCATTCCAGCCGAGCGGGGGCACACGTTGCTGTCGAAGATCCTGATCGCGAACCGGGGCGAGATCGCCGTGCGCGTCATGCGGACGTGCCGCGAGCTCGGCATCGCGACGGTGGCCGTGTACTCCGACCTGGATCGCGACGCGCTGCACGTGCGCTACGCCGACGAGGCCTACTCGCTCGGCGGCCAGACCGCGGCCGAGAGCTACCTCAACACCGAGCAAATGCTGTGGGCGCTCGAGCAGTCGGGCGCCGATGCGGTGCACCCCGGCTACGGGTTCTTCAGCGAGAACGCCGAGTTCGCTCGCGCGCTCACCGACGCCGGCGCGGTGTGGATCGGTCCGCCGCCCGCGGCGATCGAGGTCATGGGCGACAAGATCTCGTCGCGACTCGCCGCCGCGCGCGCCGAGGTCGCGTCGGTACCGGGCACGACGACGCCGATCGGCGAGGTCTCCGAGATCCACGCCTTCGGCCAGGAGTTCGGCTACCCCATCGCGATCAAGGCCGCGTACGGCGGTGGCGGGCGCGGGATGAAGGTCGTGCACTCGGCCGACGAGGCCGCGTCCGCGTTCGAGTCCGCGACGCGCGAGGCGCAGGCCTACTTCGGTCGCCCCGAGGCGTACATGGAGCGCTACCTCACGCGGCCGCGCCACGTGGAGATCCAGGTGCTGTGCGACTCGCACGGCAACGGCATCTACGTCGGCGATCGCGACTGCTCCACCCAACGCCGGCACCAGAAGCTCATCGAAGAGGCGCCCGCACCGAACATCCCGGCCGACACGCGTGCCGCGATGGGCGAAGCCGCCGTGAAGGTCGCGCTCGCCTGCGGCTACGTGAACGCGGGCACCGTCGAGATGCTCTACCAGGACGGCGAGTTCTGGTTCCTCGAGATGAACACGCGGCTCCAGGTCGAGCACTGCGTCACCGAAGAGGTGAGCGGCCTCGACCTCGTCGCCGAGCAGATCTCGATCGCGTCGGGCAAGAAGCTCTCGCTCAAGCAACGGTCGGTGAAGCTGCAGGGCCACGCGATCGAATGTCGGATCAACGCGGAGAACCCGGCGAAGAAGTTCCTGCCGTCGCCCGGGCCGATCACGAAGCTGCGCGTGCCCTCGGGTCCCGGTGTGCGCTGGGACGGCGGGTACGAAGCGGGCGACGAGATCTCGCAGTACTACGACAACCTCGTCGGCAAGCTCGTCGTGCACGCCGCGGATCGCGATCGTGCGATCGCGCGCATGCTGCGCGCGCTGCGCGAGCTCGAGATCGCGGGCATCAAGACGACGGTGCCGGCCGACATCGTGCTCGTCGGTCATCCCGACTTCGCCGCGGTCGAGCACTCGACGAAGTGGGTCGAGGACGAGCTCGACCCGTCGCTGTTCGCCGAACCCGAATTCGCAGCGACCGCGCCCTCGGAAGACGGTGAGGAGAAGGCACCGCTCGTCGAGCGCACGGTGCCGGTCGAGGTCGACGGCAAGCGCTTCACGGTGAAGGTGTGGGTCGACGAGACGCCCGTCGCCGCGGCGCCGGCGCGGACGGCGAACGCCGCGCGCGCGCCACGGACGAAGGCACCGACGCGCTCGACCGGTAGCGGCGCGGTGGGCGGCGGGACCGTGGCCGCGCCGATGCAGGGCACGATCGTGAAGGTGCTCGTCGAGATCGGCGCCGCGGTCGAGGCCGGTCAGGCACTGCTCGTGCTCGAGGCGATGAAGATGGAGAACCACATCAACGCCGAGATCGCGGGCACGGTGAAGGAACTGCGGGTCGCGACCGGCGACACCGTCGGTGCCGGCGACGTGCTCGTCATCATCGAAGCCCCGGAATAAACCGGTGCGGCGAGCGCCGCGTTCGCCACTACGGTCGCCGTGATGCCGCCGCTGCTGCACGTCGACGCGTTCACGGCTGCACCCTTCGCCGGCAACCCGGCCGCCGTCTGCTTCCTCGACGAGGCGCGCGACGCGAGGTGGATGCAGTCGGTCGCCGCGGAGATGAACCTCTCGGAGACCGCGTTCCTCGTACCGCCTGCGAGCGGTGATGCGACGGATGCGTGGTCGCTGCGGTGGTTCTCCCCGAGCGTCGAGATCGACCTGTGCGGTCACGCCACGCTTGCGTCCGCGCACGCGCTCTGGGAGACGGAACGGATCCCGCGCGGCAGTCGAGCGCGGTTCGACACGCGTAGCGGCGAGCTCGGCGCGGCGCGCGCCGGCGATCTCATCGAGCTCGACTTCCCTGCGTCGTCGCTCGCGCCGGTCGCGGATGCCGATGCCGCGCCAGTGCGCGCCGCAATCGGCGTCGACGCGCAGCATCCCGTGTTGCGCACGAAGTTCGACTACTTCGTCGAGCTCGCCGACGAGGGCGCGGTGCTCGCGTACGAGCCCGACGTCGTGGCGTTCCGCTCGATCCACGCTCGCGGTGTGATCGTCACCGCGGCCGCGAAGCGCTCCGACGCCGACTTCGTGTCGCGGTTCTTCGCACCCGGCGCGGGGATCGACGAGGACCCCGTCACCGGCTCCGCGCACTGCGCGCTCGCGCCGTTCTGGGCCGCGCGCTTCGGCCGTACCGAGCTCACCGGCTACCAGGCCTCACCGCGCGGCGGCACCGTGCGCGTCCGCGTCGTCGGTGATCGCGTGATGCTCGGCGGGCACGCGGTCACCGTGCTGCGCGGCGAGCTGCTCGTCTGAGGCGAGCCGTCAGCGAAAGACCTCGCGGATGCGTCCGTTGCCGCTGTCGGCGATGTACACGTGGCGGCGCGCGTCGAAGGTGACGCCGCTCGGGAAGCTGAGGCACGCGAGGCGCGGCGGGCCGCCGTCCCCGCAGAAGCGCTCGGATCCACCGCCCGCGAACGTCCTGATCGTGCCGGCTTCGTCGATCCGGCGCACGCGCCGGTTCTTCGTGTCGACGACATAGACGGCGCCCGAGTGGTCCACCCCGACGGCGCGTGGAAAGTCGAGGCAGGCGTCGACGGCGGGACCACCGTCGCCACAGAAGCCCTCGGTGCCGTTGCCGGCGACGGTGCTGATCATGCCGTTGCGGACCCGACGGATCCGATCGTTTCGCGCGTCGGCGATGTAGAGATCGCCCTGTGCGTCGAGCGCGATGCCCTCGGGAACGCTGAGGCACGCGTCGATGGCAGGTCCACCGTCTCCGCAGAATCCGTCGGTTCCTCTGCCCGCGACCGTGGAGATCACGCCGGCGCTGTCGATCTTGCGGATCCGGTCGTTGAAGACGTCGCTGAAGAACACGTCGCCGCTCGCGTCGACGGCGATGCTCATCGGCCAGCGGAGGCACGCGTCGATCGCGGGGCCGTTGTCGCCGCAGTACGCGCTGACGCCGGTTCCCGCGATCGTCGAGATGAAGCCGGACGGGTCGATCTTGCGAATGCGATAGTTCTCCGTGTCCGCGATGTAGACGTTGTCCTGCGCGTCGACCGCGACACCCTCGGGGTTCCGAAGGCACGCGTTGACGGCGCGCCGCCCGTCGCCGCAGAAGCGCTGCTTTCCGTTGCCCGCGATCGTCCGGATGATGCCGTGCGCGACGCGCCGGATGCGGTTGTTGTCGCCGTCGACGATGAACTGCCGTCCGCGCGCGTCGACAGCATCGTCCTCCGGGAAGAAGATGCACGCCGAGATCGCGGGCCCGCCATCCCCGCAGAAACCCAGGCTGCCGTTGCCGGCGACGGTGGTGATCGTGCCGGCGGCACCGCCCGCCGCGGGCACACCGACCATGCTCGTGCCCACCAGGGCCGCGCCCACGAACGCGATCCACCACCTACCCACGCCCGGAACGTAACTCGCGCCGATCCTCACGTCGAGGGCGCCGCGTTGTCCCGCTGGTAGCCGTATCGCTAGCGTGGTCGGCCGGGAGGACGTGGGGAGGACACGTGCGGGGTACGCGATCGTTCCTCGTCGGCGCCGTCGCACTGTGCGTCACGTTGGTGCCGATCGGTGTGGGCGCGCACGCGGCCGTCGCGGTCGCGCCGCCGGTGGCGCCGACGCGGATCAGCGTGAGCACGACCGGCGGAGATCCGAACGGAAAGTCGTCCGCGCCGGCGATCAGCGACAAGGGGCGTTACGTCGCGTTCTCGTCCGCTGCGACGAATCTCGTCGCCGCCGGCGCGAGTGACGTGACGAACGTGTTCGTTCGGGATCTCGTCGCGAACACGACGCAGCTCGTGAGCGTGTCGACGAGCGGCGTCGCCGGCAACCAGCGCAGCGACCAACCGTCGATCAGTGGTGACGGCCGCTACATCGCGTTCCGCTCGAGCGCCACGAACCTCGTCGACGGCGACACGAATCACGTCGCCGACATCTTCGTGCGCGACCTGGTCGCGCAGACGACGACGCGCGTGAGCGTCGCCACCGGCGGCGATCAGACCAACGGCGCGTCATCGGATCCGCACATCGGCGTCAAGGGTCGGTTCGTCGCGTTCACGTCGTCGGCGACGACCCTCGGCGCACCGCCGCAGGTCACCGGCGACGCGTACATCCACAGCATGAAGGCCGGAACGACGACCGTGGCCGGTCTGCGCACGGGCGACGACGACTGTCGCGACTCGGGATCGGTGCAGAACCGCTCGGCCGTCGCGCTGAGCGGCGACGCATCGCACGTCGCGATCCTCGTCTTCTGCGACGGATCCCTCTACCTCTACGACCGCACCCGCCACACCGGTGTGACCCACCTCGTCGGCGGGACCTACACGGGCTCCGGCGTCGCCGGCACGATCACGTCGGTTCGCTACTCGCCCGACGGCGCCACGATGGGCTGGATCACGACGACCGAGCACGACGGCAACGCGATCCACCTCCTCGATACGTTCGCGGGGACCAGCGAGACCATCGATCCGCCCGCCACCGGCGTGTACCCGGACGGGCTCGGCCTCAGCGAAAACGGGCGAATCGTGTACGTCGGCGGCAACGGCATCGGCCGCAAGCCCGCGATCGTCGGCCCTCCGGTCGGTGTGCCGAAGGTGTACTCGTACGACCGGGCCGACGGCACGATCCGCTACGTCAGCGTCCCGCTCGAGGGCGCGTCCGCCACCGCAACCGGCACGTGCACCGCCCCTGCGCTCGTCGCCGACGCGAACACCGCGGTCTTCACGTGCACGGCCGACGACATCGTTCCCGACGATCACGACGGAACCGCCGACATCTTCGTCAACGCGGTCGCGAGCTCTCCCGCGCCCGATCTGCAGGCGATCACGACGATGCCGAATGTCACCGTCTCCGAGCCGACGAGCGGCTCCACCGACGCGACGGTGACCGTCGACCTCGATCGACCGGCCCGGTTCGATGGTCAGATCCGCGTCTCGTTCCGCGACGTCACCGCGTCGTCGCCCGCCGATTACGACTCCACCACGCAGTACATCGCGATTCGACGCGGCGACACGTCGGGCTCGGTGCAGGTGCCGATCCACGCGAACGGCCTGGAGTCCGGTTCACGAACGTTCCGCGTGATCACCCACGTCGACTTCGGCGACCTCCGGCGCGGCGCCCACTCGAACGCGTTGGTGACCATCACCGCGTGACGCGCGCTGCGACGCGCCCTGGTTCACCGTTCGTGCGACCACGGTGCCGTCGGGGCGCGTCACGGTGAACGTGATGCCGTCGAACGTCGCGCGCCAACCCGGTTGGTGCACGAGGTGGTGATGGAACGCGCACAGGCAAGCGAGGTTCGCAAGGTCGGTCGGACCATTCTTCGCCCATGCCCGGACATGGTGGACCTCGCACCAGCTCGGTCTTCGATTGCAGCCGGGGAAGCGGCACCGGCCGTCCCGAGTCATCACCGCCCGGCGTTGCGCACGGTTCGGCGTGTACCGAGTGCGTCCGACGGCGAGCGGAACGCCGTCGGGATCGAGGACGATCGGCGAGACCTGCGCGTCGCACAAGAGGCGGTCGATGGTCGCCTGCGGGAGCGGCCTCGCGACGAGCGGACCACACGCGCCGTGCACGATCGCGACGTGCGGCCGTTCTCCACCTTCGATCGGGTTCTCGGCACGATCGAGGAAGAATCGGCAGACCGTCTCGATCGCGTCGGCGCCGCGCTTCGTCGTGGTGCGGTGGTCGTCGTCGCTCGGCCGGTCCGTGGCGGCACGGATCGCTTCGTCGACGGTCGTGCCCGCGAGCTCGTCGAGGTCGGCTCCGACGATCCAGCGCGAGCCGAGGTGTGAGATGTGCGCGCCGTTGCGATCGGCCGGGTCGCGGTCGTCGAGCGCGTCGGCGCGCAGGTGGTAGTGACGGATCGCCGCGTCGAGCGCGGGGTAGTCGCGGCTCGCCGCGAAATCCACGAGCACATCCTCGATCTCGGCGTCGACGTGCTCGTGCCCTTCGCGTCAAGAGTGGGTCGCAGCACGGGTCGGGCGTCGGATCAACCGTGAAACGAGTCGGCTGAACGGCGAAGAGCCCACGAACGCTCAGTCAGTTGCGCGCGCGGTGCCACTCCAACTGGGCGGCGATGCCATCGCGCAGCGACACCTTCGGCTCCCATCCGAGCAGCTCGCGCGCCCGGTCGATCGCGCCGCCGTTGCGGCGGGAGTCGCCGGGCTCGGCGGCGCAACGGTCGACCGCGATCGGCGCGCCCGCGATCGATTCGACCAATGAGATGAGGTCGGAGATCGTGATCTCCGCGCCGCCCGCGAGGTTCACGATCGTGCCCGGTGCGACGTCGGCGTCGGCCGCGGCGAGGTTGCCCGCGACGATGTCGGAGACGTACGTGAACTCGCGGATCTGCGAGCCGTCGCCGAACAACGGGAACTCGTCGCCGTTGATCGCGGCCTCGCAGAGTCGGTGGATCGACATGTCGGGGCGCTGCCGCGGTCCGAACACGGTGAAGTAGCGGAGCGACACCGTCGACAGTCCCCAGTTCGCGGCGAACACGCCGCAGAGGTGCTCGGCCGCGAGCTTCGTGACGCCGTACGGGCTGAACGGCGCGGGCAGATCCGTCTCGGTCGTCGGGTAGCGCAACTGCGTGCCGTACACCGACGAGCTCGACGCATACACGAACCGCGGCGTGGCAACGGCGTGCACCGCGTCGAGCAGCCGCTGGGTGACGAGCACGTTCTGCTCGACGTACTCGCGGAAGCCCTTCGACCACGAGAGCCGCACGCCGGGCTGCGCGGACTGATGGAAGACGACGTCGACACCGTCGAGCAACGGTTCGATCGGCGAGGTGCGGAGATCCGCCTCGACCAGCTCGATTCCTGTCGACTGTGCGTTCGCGCGCTTCTGCGAGATGTCGTAGTACGGCGTCAGCGAGTCGACCGCGACGACGGTATCGCCGCGCGCGACGAGCGCATCGACGAGATGGCTGCCGACGAAGCCGGCGGCCCCGGTAACCAGCGCGCGCACGTTACGAGGCGGCTTCGGCGAGTGATTCCGCGAGCGCGGGGTGGACGAGCAGCGAGTCGACGATGTCGGTCACGGTGAGGCGGTTCGTGACCGCGACCGCGATGATGCTGATGAGCTCGGCCGCGTTGCGACCGACGATCGAGCCGCCGAGCACGACACCCGTCGCGGGGTCGGAGAGCACCTTCACGAAGCCCCGCGAGTCGCCCTTGATGAGCGCCTGCGCGTTCGCCGAGAACGGCACCTTCGTGACGCGCAGCTTGCGACCGACCGCGAACGCCTCGGCCTCGACGAGACCGACGTCGGCGATCTCGGGCTCGGTGAAGATCGCGGACGCGGCCTTGTCGTAGTCGAGGTGGCGGTGCGCGACCGCGGTGAGCCCCATCACGTGCTCCGCGATCTTGCGACCCTGCATCGCCGCGACCGACGACAGCGGCAGCCGTCCCGACAGGTCGCCGGCGCTGTAGATGTGCGGCACGTTGGTCTGGCAGTGGCGGTTGCCCGGCACGTAACCGCCGTCGTCGACGTGCACACCCGCGGCGTCGCAGCCGAGGCCGTCGCTGTTGGGGATCGAGCCGATGCAGAGCAGGCCGTGCGAGCCGTCGGCGCGGCGACCGTCGTCGCACGACACGAACACCTTCGAACCGTCGCGCTCGATCGCGATCGCGCGCGCGCCCTTCAACAGCTTCACGCCGCGCGACAGGAACTCCTGCTCGAGCACGGCCGCGACCTCCGCGTCCTTGTTCGGTAGCACCTGTTGACGCGAGACGACGAGCGTCACGTGCGCGCCGAGCGCGCTGAACATGTGCGTGAACTCGACGCCGGTGACGCCCGAACCCACGACGACGAGATGCTCGGGGATCTCCGGCGGCGGATACGCCTGTCGGGTCGTCAGGATGCGCTCACCGTCGACGGTCACCCAGTCGGGGATGCGCGGACGCGAGCCGGTCGCGAGCAAGATCGCGTCGGCGTCGATCTGCTCGGTGCCGTCGGCGGTGTCGATCGCGACGGTGTACGGCGACACGAGCCGACCCGTGCCCGCGACCATGCGCACGCCCTGCGACTCGAGCAGGCTGCGCACCGACTCGTGGAGCCGGCCTTCGATCGACGCGACGCGCTCGCGCAGCGCGTCGAAATCGAGGTTGCCGTCGGCGCGCAGGCCCATGACCCGCGAACGCGTGAGCTCCGACAGCTCGCCGCCGGTCGCGATCATCGCCTTCGACGGGATGCAGTCCCAGAGGTGCGCGGCGCCGCCGATGATGTCGCGCTCGACGAGCGTGACCTCGGCGCCGAGCGTCGCCGCGACAGTGGCCGCGGTATTTCCCGCGGGACCACCACCAAGGATCACGAAGCGCACCGGCACGGGCTCAAGGGTACTGAGCCGGTACCTGCCCACCGCGCACTGCGCACTGCATACTGATCGCCGTGGCGGAACGACCCGGCAGGCCGAGCGCTGTCGTCGTGCTCGGGCATCCGGCCCGGCGCGACGGACGGCCCCATCGGGTTCAGCGGGCGCGCGTCGCGGCCGCGGTCGACGTGTTCCGCGCGGTCGACGCCGACCGGCTGGTGATGTGCGGCGGTGCGCGCAAGAACTCGATCGTCGAGGCCGACGTGATGGTGCGGCTCGCGCGCGAGCTCGGCGTCGACACCGACGCGCTGGTCGCCGAACGCCGTTCGACGACGACGTGGGAGAACGTGCGCGAGGCCGAGACGCTCGTGCGCGACTGCGCGGCCGTGCACCTCGTCTCACAGCCGCTCCACGCGGCCCGAGCACGTCGCTACTGGCTGCGCCAGTTCCCCAACGACGCGGACCGGGTCTTCGTGACGCTCGGCGATGTCGACACGCGCTGGTGGATCGCGGCTCCGATCGCGGGCTACGAGCTCGCGATCATGGTGCGCGATCGGATCCGAAGGCCGGTGCAGACCCGGTAGCGTCGGGCGCCAATGCCGGAGATGCGTCACGACGCGCTGACCGATCGGCTCGTGATCGTCGCAGCGGAGCGGGCGGCGCGGCCGGACACGTTCCGTCGCGAGCACGAGCCGCTCCCCGCGCTCGCGCCCGACTGCCCGTTCTGTCCCGGCCACGAGTCCGAGACGCCTCCCGAGGTCGCGCGCCGCGGCGACGGTGAGCCCGAGACGCCGGGTTGGAGCCTGCGCGTGGTGCCGAACAAGTTCCCGATCGTCGGCGGCGCAGTCGCGGGCGCGCACGAGGTCGTCGTCCTCTCCCCCGCGCACGATCGGTCGCTCGGCGCGCTGTCGGTCGACGCCGCGACCGAGGTCTTCCGCACGCTGCGAGATCGCAGCGCGTTCCATCTCGACGCCGGCCTCGCGCACGCGGTGCCGTTCGTGAACCACGGCCGCGCCGCGGGCGCGTCGATCGAGCACCCGCACGCGCAGCTCGTGGTGCTCGACTTCGTGCCACCCGGTGTCGCGGACGACGTCGGTCGCTTCGAGCGCGCGGGCCGCGACCTCGTGGCCGACGCGCTCAGCAACGCGCGCGGCACCGATTACGCGGTGATCGACGGGCCTGCGCCCGCGTGGTGCAATCCCGCGGCGAGCGAGCCGTTCGAGGTGCTCGTCGCGCACCGCTCGACCCGCGCCCGCTTCGACCAGGCGACCGACCCGGAGATCGAAGTCGTCGCGCGCACCACGCACGAGGTGCTGGCGCGCCTGTCGGCACTGCTCGGCGACCCCGCGTACAACCTCGTCGTGCACACCGCGCCGGCCGCGGCCCGTCCCGGCTACCACTGGTACGTGCGGATCACGCCCCGCCTCACGGTGGTCGCGGGCTTCGAGCGCGGCAGTGGAATGTTCGTGAACATCGTGCCGCCCGAGCACGCCGCGACCGCGCTTCGCGAGCAGCGCGCGCCGTGACCGCACGCATTCGAATCGCGACGACGATCGACGCTTCGCGCGCGCAGGTGTGGGACGTCGTCGAGTCGATCGAGGACCACGTCGACTGGATGGGCGACGCCGAGCGCATCGAGTTCGTCTCACGCGCGCATCGGGGTGTCGGCACGGAGTTCGACTGCTTCACACGCATCGGGCCCTTCCGCTTGCGCGACCGCATGACGGTCACCGAATGGGATGCCGGTCACGCGGTCGCGATCGAGCACCGCGGCGTGGTCAGCGGCACGGGTCGGTTCGCACTGCGGTCGAAGCGGCGCGGCCGCACGCGCTTCATCTGGACCGAGCGGTTGCGCTTCCCGTGGTGGATGGGCGGCCCCGTCGGCGAACAGATCGCGAAGCCCGTGTTCAAGCGCGTGTGGCGCGGCAACCTGCGGCGGCTCCGGAAGATCGCGGAAGGGCGACCATGACCACTCCTTACGGCGCGACGGTCGCGCCCATCCAGACGCTCGGCGCGCCGACGACGATCGCGACCGCGCGACTCGCGGAGCGTCTCGGCTACGAGTCACTCTGGGTCGCGGAGGCCAACGGCAGCGAGGCGTTCTCGTTGCTCGGCGCGGTGTCGGTCGCGGCGCCCGCGCTCGGCCTCGGCACCGGCGTGCTCGCGCTGCAACTGCGCACGCCGCCGCTCGCGGCGATGGCGGCGGCGACCCTCCAACAGCTCGCGCCCGACCGCGACGTCTTCCTCGGCATCGGCATCTCTTCGCCCGTCGTCGCGGGCCGCTGGCACGGCACCGAGTACACGAACCGACCGCTCGCGCAGGTGCGCGAGTACGTCGCGCTCGTGCGCGAGTGCCTTGCGGGCGAGACCGTGTCGTTCGACGGCGACTACTACCACGTGTCGCGCTTCCGGCTCGGTCTGCGCGCGACCGAGCGCACGCCCAAGATCGTGATCGGCGCGCTCAACCCGCGCATGCTCGCGCTCGCGGGTGAGATCGCCGACGGTGTGCTGCTCAACTACCTGCCCGCGACGCTCGTGCCGTGGTCGGTCGAACAGGTGCGCGCGGGCGGACCGGCACGCATCTACGCCTACATCCACGTCGGCGTGACCGATCGCGATCGCTACGCCGAGGCGGCGCGCCGCGACCTCTTCTCCTACGCGGTCGTCGACGCGTACGCCGCGAACTTCGCGCGCGCGGGATACGCCGACGCGGTCGAAGAAGTGCGCGCGCGACACGGAGCGCGTGAGCGCGACGCGGCGGTCGCCGCGGTGTCGGACGAGTGGGTCGACGGCGTGCAGATCATGGGCGACGCCGCGCACGTGCAGCGCTCGGTGCAGGCGTACGTCGACGCCGGCGTCGAGACGCCGATCGTGTTCCCGCTCCCCTGGGGCGAGGATCGCGCCGCGGTCGTCGAAGCGACGCTCGACGCGGCCAAACCGCGCGCCTGAGCGGGCTACGAGCCCGAGAACGTCGCTTTTCCGGGGCCGTGCTCAAGGTAGCTCGCGATCCCGGTCGCGGCGTCGTTCGTGGCGAACGAGTCGGCGAAACGGTCGGCCTCGAGGTCGAGACCCTCGGCCAGCGTGCGCTCGATCCCGTCGTCGATGGCGCGCTTGGCGAAGCCCATCGCGGCGACGGCGCCCGACGCGAACGACTGCGCCCAACGCAGGGCCTCGTCGAGCACGGCGTCGGCCGGCACCACCTTGTCGACGAGCCCGATCGCAAGCGCTTCGTCGGCGCGCACCTGCCGGCCGCTCCAGATCAACTCCTTCGCGCGTGACGCGCCCACCAACCGCGCCAGCCGTTGCGTCGCGCCGCCACCGGGGATGATGCCGAGCAGGATCTCGGGCTGCCCGACACGCGCGTTGTCGGCGGCGACACGCAGGTCGCACGCGAGCGCGACCTCGAGCCCGCCGCCGAGCGCGTAGCCGCGGATCGCTGCGATCACGGGCCGCTCGATCGCGGCGAGCGCGTCGGCCGCGGTCCGGAACGACGCGGCGACGATGCGCGCCGATTCGCGGTCCGGCGAGAACTCGGTGACGTCGGCACCGGCCGCGAAGGCGCGGTCGTTTCCGGTGATCACGACCGCCTTCACCGTTGCGTCGGCGGCGATCGCATGCGCGCGCTGCGCGAGCTCGGCGAGCAACGACGCCGACAGCGCGTTGAGCGGCGGGCGGTCGAGGGTCAGGAGCGCGACACCGTCGTCGACGGCGATCTTCACTTCGTCGGTCACGGCGGGCGAGGCTACTTGTGGTCGTGCACGAGCAGGATCTCGGCGCCGACGGGACGGAAGCCCGCGGCGAGCACGCCGCGCACCGACGCCGCGTTTCCGGGCGCGACCTGCGCCCACACCGGCGTGTCGTGCGGCAGCGTGCGCACCGCGCTGAGCACGAGCGCGCGGCCGAGACCCGCGTCGCGTGCGGCCGGATCGACCTCGTACGCGACCTCCCAGCGGTTCGTGAGCCCGCGTCCCAACACGACGACACCGGCTCCGTCGACGGTCTCGTAGACGCGCAGCGTGCGCCGATGCCGGCGCGCCTCGCCGACACGCGGATGGTCGCAATCGGGAGACTCCACGAGCTCGACCGACGGAACCGGCTCGGGCGGCTCCCCCGGCGAGCGCGTCACGAACACCATGTCCTGCGTGCCGACGCGCACGCCGAGTGCGTCGGTGATCCACTGCAGGAACGCAACCGACGTCGGGATGCGGAACTCGCCGTGTGGCACGCGCGCGTCGACCTCGCCCTGGTCGAGGCCACCCGTGAGGGCGAACGTGCCCGTCAGCGCGACGAGCGCGTCGATGCCGTGTGGGAGCGCGGGCATCGAGTGCACGATCCCGTCGGTGGGCGGGAACGCGCCGTGCGCGGCGCGGTCGAGCAACGGTGCGAGCGGGTGCACCACCGGCGCTACGCCAACAACTCGGACGCGGCCGCGAAGGGATCGAGCTCGCGCGCCGCGACCCGGTCGACGAGCGCGTCGAACTTCGCACCCGAGCCGAGCGCGGCGGCACGTTCGCGCAGCTGCTCGGCGACGATCGCGCGCAGCTCGTCTCGCACGCGCGTGCGGCGACGCGCGTCGACGAGGTCGTGCGCTTCGAGGAAGTCGCGGTGCGCACGCAGCGCGTCCCGGAGCTCGGCGACGCCCGTCCCTTCGGTCGCAACCGTCTCGACGATCGGCGGTCGCCATTGGTGTTCGTCGAGACCGCCGAGGTCGAGCATGCCGTCGAGGTCGCGCCGCGTCTCCCGCGCGCCGGGACGGTCGGCCTTGTTCACGACGAAGACGTCGGCGACCTCGAGCAGCCCCGCCTTCGCGGCCTGCACGCCGTCGCCCCAACCGGGGTTCACCACCACGACGGTCGAGTCGGCGTGACCCGCGATCTCGACCTCGACCTGACCGACGCCGACGGTCTCGATCAGCACCCATTGCTTCTTCGCGGCGTCGAGCACGCGCACCGCGAGCGGTGTCGCGAGCGCGAGGCCTCCGAGGTGACCGCGCGTCGCCATCGAGCGGATGAACACGCCGGGGTCGGTCGAGTGGTCCTGCATGCGGACGCGGTCGCCGAGGATCGCACCGCCGCTGAACGGGCTCGTCGGATCGACCGCGAGCACACCGACCTCGATGTCACACGCGCGCAGCTGCTTCACGAGCGCGTCGGTCAGGGTCGACTTGCCGGCGCCCGGCGCGCCCGTGATGCCGACGGTCCACGCGTTCCCGGTGTGCGGCGCGGTCGCGGCGATCGCGGCACGCGCTCGCTCGCCGCCGACCTCCACCATCGTGAGCAGCTTCGCGATCGCGACCCGATCACCGTCGCGGGCTCGCGCCACCAACGCGGCCGCATCATCCGTCATCGAGTGAGCGTACGTTCCCACCACAACGCGAGCGCACGTTCCCACCAGAACGGGCGGGTCGCGTGCGGCCCGTCCGATCCGCTCCCATCCCGCGTCAGGAGCGGCGAGCGAAAGCGAGTGCGACCAGAAAGCTCAGAGGCAGCCGACTACTCGTCGGTGGTGACCTCGGTGATGCCGGGGACGCGGTCCATGATGATCCGCTCGACCCCGGCCTTCAGGGTCATCGTCGACACCGGGCAGGTGCCGCACGCGCCGACGAGCGTCACGTGGACGACGCCGTCGTCGTCGAGCTCACGGAACACGATGTCGCCCCCGTCGGACTGGAGCGCGGGCCGGATGGCGTCGATCGCCTCGAGCACCGCGGGTTCCATGCTGGCGAGATCGAGGGCCATGCTCATCCCAATCCGTCGACGTCACGGGCCGTTCGGCCCGGGATTGCAACGGCCTCAGTATCCCACCGATTCCCGGCCGGGCCTCACTTGAGGCGGGACACGTCGGCACCCAGCGCCCGCAGCTGGGCCGGCAGATCCGGGTAGCCACGGTCGACGTGCTCACAGTTGTAGACGATCGTGTCGCCCTCGGCGGCGAGGCCCGCGAGCGTGAGCGCGGCGCCGGCCCGCACGTCCGACGCCTGCACCGGCGCACCCGACAGTCGCTCGACGCCGCGCACGACCGCGTGCCGGCCTTCGTTGCGGACGTCGGCACCCATGCGCGCGAGCTCGTCGACGAATTGGAAGCGACCGTCGTACACGTTCTCGGTGACGATCGCGGTGCCGTCGGCGACCGCCATGAGCGCGACGACCATCGGCATGAAGTCGGTCGCGAAGCCGGGGAACGGCAACGTCGCGACGTCGACCGCGGTGAGACGACGGCGCGCGTGCGCCCACAGGCCATCGGGTGTCGGCGACACGCGCATGCCCATCTCGCCGAGCTTCAGCGTCACCAGCTCGAGGTGCTCGGGGCGCACACCGGTGAGCTCCACCTCACCGCCCGCGATGCCGCAGGCCATGATGAGCGTGCCGGCCTCGATGCGGTCGCCCATGAGCTCGCTGTCGACCGCGTGCAGCTCGTCGACGCCTTCGATCTCGAGCGTCGACGATCCGGCGCCGGTGATCTGCGCGCCCATGCGGTTGAGGAACGCGCACAGGTCGGTGATCTCGGGCTCGCGCGCCGCGTTCTCGATCACGCTCGTGCCCTTCGCGCGCACGGCCGCGGTGAGCAGGTTCTCGGTCGCGCCGACGCTCGGGAACTCGAGCACGATGCGACCACCGGTCAGACCCGACGGCGCACGCGCCTCGATGTAGCCGTGCACGACGTCGATGTCGGCGCCGAGCAGCTCGAAACCGCCGAGGTGCATGTTGATCTTGCGACTGCCGATGTTGTCGCCGCCCGGCATCGCGACGCGCGCTTCACCGGCGCGCGCGAGCAGCGGACCGAGCACGTTGATCGACGCGCGCATGCGCGACACGATCTCGTACGGCGCTTCCGGCTCGAGGTCGTAGGTCGCGTCGATCGTGAGCGTGTCCTTGCCGGCCCATTCCGCCTGCGCGCCGAGCACGCCGAGCAGCTCGATCATCACGTCGAGGTCGGCGACCGGCGGGATGTTCGAGATGCGGGTGACACCGGGCGCGAGCAATGCCGCGGCCATCTGTTTCGTGCCCGAGTTCTTCGTCGCCCCGGGGATGTGCACCGATCCCTCGATCCGGTGCCCGGGACGCACGAGGAAGCGCGTCATGACCGTCGAGCGTATCGGCGCGGGGCTCGAAATCAGCGCTTGGGAAGCGCTGCCACCCAGGCGACGGCGGCGGCGCTCGCATCGACCAGCGCGGTCGCTTGCGTCAGTCCGCTCGCCTTGAGCGGCCGGAACCCGTGATCGGCGCTCTCGATCCAGTGGAACGCGACCGGTCCCTTGATCTTGCGCGCGTGTTGTTTGATCGCGCGTTGTTCTCCGAGCGAGTCGCGCGTACCGCTCACGAAGAGGACCGGCACGCGGATGCGCGGGAAATGCTCGACGCGCAGCTGGTCGGGCTTGCCGGCGGGATGGAGCGGGTAGCCGAGCAGCAGGAGGCCGAGCGCGGGCAGCGGGTCGTCGGCTGCGCCGACCGCGAGCGACGCGTAGCGACCGCCCATCGACCGGCCGCCGAGCACCAGCCGTTCCGCCGGGAGCTTCGTGCGTCGGCTCAGCTCACGCGCCGCGTCACGGGTCGCGGCGTCGAGCACTGCGGGCCGGTCGGGCGCCTTCTTGCCCGCGCTGCGGTACGGGAAGTCGAACCGCAGGACGGGAATCTTCGCGGCGACGAGCGCGTCGGCGAACGCCGTCAGCGCGACCGCGTGCATGTCGGCGCCGGCGCCGTGCGCAAGCAGCACCGCGCGGTCCGCGCCCCGTTTTCCCGCCTGGAACTCGGTCTCGAGCTCCGTCACCGAGCGAGCACCCACTTCGTGAGGAACGCCTCGGTACGGTCGATCTCGTCGATCACGTTCTCGAGCTTGCGGAAGCCGTGACCCTCACCCGCGTACACGTGGTATTCGACCGGCGCGCCGGCGCGCCGCATCGCGTCCACCATCGCGTCGGCCTGTGCCTTGGGCACCGCCTTGTCCTCGTCGCCCTGCAGCACGAGCACCGGCACGGTGATCTCGTGCGCGTGCGTGATCGGCGAACGATCGCGATACCGATCGGCGGTCGCGGGCAGCTTGCCGATGAGCGCGTCGAGATAGCGCGACTCGAAGCGGTGCGTCGTCCGCGCGAGCTCGAACAGGTCGGTCACACCGAACAGACTCACGCCGGCGCGCACGACGTCGCCGTGCAGCGCGCAGAGGAGCAGCACGGTCATGCCGCCCGCGCTGCCGCCGACCACCGCGACGCGGTGCGGGTCGCACCACGCTTCCTTGATCGCGTGACGGATGCCGGCCGCGGTATCGGCGACGTCGACGACACCCCACTCTTCGCGGAGCCCTTGCGCGTACTCGCGGCCGTAGCCCGTCGACCCGCGGTAGTTCGGCGCGAGCACGACCCAACCGCGCGACACCCAGTACGCGATCCGCGGGTTCCACCCGGCTTCGACCTGACTCGTCGGGCCGCCGTGGATGTGGACGTAGAGCGGCGGCGGTTGCCTCGGCGCGAGCGCGCTGCGTTCCGGTCGGTACAGCAGCCCGCGCACGGTGGCGCGCCCCGACTTCCATTCGACGGCCTCGGGCTCGACGAGTCCTGCGGCCTCGAAGCCACCGACCGGACCGCGCGCGACGGCCCGTCGCTCTCCGGTCTGCGGGTCGACGACGACGACCGTCGACGGCGTTCTCGCGCCGGCGCGCACCGCGACGATGCCGCGGTGCGCGTTCCACCCGATGCCCGAGTGCCACGCCTTGCCGAGCTCCTTGGGCTCGCTGCGGTCGTCGGTCGTCTTGACCACGAGGCGGCCGAAGCCCTGCTCGTTGCGGCAGTACGCGATCGCCGTGCCGTCGGGCGCCCACGCGTAGGTGCGCTGACCGGGACCCCACGCGGGGCCCGCGTGCTCGTGCGGCTCGTCGTGCAGGAGCCGCGGCTCGCGGCCGGTCGCGCGCGCCACCCAGATGCGCGCGACGTCACCGCGATCGCTGACGAACGCGAGGTGCGCGCCGTCGGGCGAGAAGCGCGGTTGCCCGACACCTTCGTCGTGTCCGCCCGCGACGATCGCGGGCGCGCCTTCGCCGTCGACCGCTTTCATCGCGATGCGCGACGCGTCCCACGACATCTCGTCGAGATCCCACTCGTGCCACGCGAGCGTGCGGCCGTCGGCGCTCCAGTCCGCGTCCCACGCGTAGTCGGCACGCTGCGAGAGCTTGCGCGGCCACTGCTCGCCGTCCACGGGCACGACCGCGATGTCGCACGCGGCGTCGGTCTCCAAGCTGAACGCGACGCGCGTTCCGTCGGGTGATGCTGCGGGCGCGAACGCGGCGCCGCGGTCGCTGACGACGCGCACGACACCGCCGTTCGCGTCGACGATCGCGAGGTGCCCGTTCGCGCCGGCGACCGCGAGCAGGTCGTCGGTGACCCAGCAGTAGCCACCCCCGCCGTACGCGCCGGCCGGCGTGACCGCGAAGTCGGCGGTGATCACGCGCGGCGCCTCGGAACCGTCGGCCGGCGCGACCACGATGTCGGTGCGGCCGTTCCACGAGTCGAGCCATGCGAGCGCGGCGCCCGCCGGCGACCACCTCGGCTCCCCCACCCCGTGCGACCGGGCCAGCATCGCCGCCGTGATCGGTCGAAGCTCGGTCATACGCGGACCCTACGCGCCCGACCCTTGAAACCGAACGCAGTCCCCGGGACGGGCGAGATGGGTGGAGAGCGCCATTCGTCCCACTTGCCCAGACGGGGCGAACCCCGGCAGGCTTGGGGCCCCATGCCGACTTCCCCCCGTCCCCTGCCGCGCCCGGGGGACCCGCTCCGCGTCGCCTATCTCGTGTACCGCGGCAACCCGCACTGTGGCGGCCAGGGCGTCTACAGCCGGCACCTGACGAAGGAGCTGAGCGACCTCGGCCACACCGTCGAAGTGTTCGCGGGTCAGCCGTGGCCGGTGCTCGAGCCGCCCGTGAAGCTCAACGAGGTCGCCAGCCTCGACCTCTACCGCAAGGAGAACCCGTTCCGCACCCCGTGGCCGCACGAGGTGCGCACGCTGATCGACCTGCAGGAGTTCCTGCTCATGTGCACGGCCGGGTTCCCCGAGCCGTACACGTTCAGCCTGCGGGCGCGGAAGATGCTGCAGCGCCGGCGCCACGACTTCGACCTCGTGCACGACAACCAGTGCCTCGGCACCGGGCTGCTCGGCATGCTCGACGACGGCTGGCCGCTCGTGCACACGCTGCACCACCCGATCACCGTCGACCGCGACCTCGACCTCGCGGCCGCGACCAACTTCCATCGCCGGCTCACGCTGCGTCGCTGGTACGGGTTCCTCAACATGCAGATGCGCGTCGCGCGCAGCCTGCCGCGCCACCTCACGGTGTCGGAGAACTCGAAGAAGGACATCGTCAAGCAGATGGGCGTCGCCGAGGAGCGATTGCACATCGTGCCGGTCGGAGTCGACCAGACCCGCTTCCGTCCGATGCCGCACGTCGCGCGCGTGCCCGGTCGACTCATGACGACCGCGAGCGCCGACGTACCGCTCAAGGGGCTGACGTACCTCATCGACGCGCTCGCGAAGATCCGCACCGAGCGCCCCGACGCGCACCTCGTCGTCATCGGCAGCCCGCGCCACAAGAGCAAGATCCCCGCGCAGATCGAGCAGCTCGGCCTGACCAACTCGGTGCAGTTCGTGAGCGGCGTCTCCGACGAGCGCATCGTCGAGCTGTACGGCGAGGCCGAGATCGCGGTCGTGCCGTCGCTGTACGAAGGCTTCTCGCTCCCCGCGATCGAGGCGATGGCGTGCGGCACCGCGGTCGTGGCGACGACGGGCGGCGCGCTGCCCGAGGTCGTCGGCGAGCACGGCGTGAGCGGCATGCTCGTGCCGACCGCCGACCCGTCGGCCCTCGCGAACCAGATCGTCGACGTGCTGGAGCACCCGGAGCTGCGCGAGCGCATCGGCGAGGGCGGCCGGCGCCGCGTGCTCGACCGCTTCACCTGGCGCAAGACCGCCGAGGGCACGCAGGAGCACTACTGGCTCGAGCTCGAAGCGCACGCGCGCCGGCGACACGACGCCGAGGTCGCCGACGCCCGCCCCACCACGATCCGTCCCGACGACGACCGAGCATGCTGACCGTCGACTTCGACCGGCTCGGGCTGCAACGCGGCGAACGACTGCTCGACCTCGGATGCGGCGGTGGCCGTCACGCGTTCGAGGCGATGCGGCGAGGCGCACGGGTCACCGCGCTCGACGCCGCGGCCGCCGAGCTCAAGGACGTCGCCGCGGTCACCGGGGCGATGATCGAGAGCGCGGAGATCGGTCCCGAGTCGTACGCGGGTGTCGTGTGCGGCGACGCGCTCGACGTGCCGTTCCCCGACGCGACGTTCGATCGCATCATCGTCTCCGAAGTCCTCGAGCACATCTGGGACGACGAGCGCGCGATCGCCGAGCTCGTGCGCGTGCTGCGACCGGGCGGGCGGCTCGCGGTCACCGTGCCGACGCGCTGGCCCGAGCGCGTGAGCTGGGCGCTGAACTACCGCTACCACGACACGCCCGGCGGTCACGTGCGCATCTTCCGCCAGCGCGACCTCGAGCAGAAGCTCGAGCGCTCGGGCCTGTACCTGCGCGGCTCGCACCACGCGCACGCGCTGCACTCGCCCTACTGGTGGCTCAAGTGCATCTACGGCCTCGACAACACCGACGCCGCACCCGTGCGCAAGTACCACGACTTCCTCTGCCACATCATCGAGCACAACCCGCGCGGCGCGATCAAGCTCGAGCGCGCGCTCAACCCGGTGCTCGGCAAGAGCCTCGTCGTCTACACCGAGAAGGTGTCGCCCTCGATGGCGAAGTTCGGGAAGCGCAGCCTTGCCTAGGTACCCGCTCCCCGAGGTCCGTGACGTGATGAGCGCGGCGCAGGTCGCGCAGACGGTCGACGCGATCGCGTCGGTGCAGCTCCCCGACGGCAACATCCCGTGGACGCCGGGCGCGCACACCGATCCGTGGAACCTCGTCGAGGCCGCGATGGCGCTCGACGTCGGCGGGCGCCACGCCGACGCGCGTCGCGCGTTCGAGTGGCTGCGGCGCAAGCAGCGTCCCGACGGCGCGTGGCACGCGTATTACATGGGCGACGAGATCGAGGACTACGCGCTCGACACGAACGTCACCTGCTACATCGCCAACGGCGTGTGGCACCACTACCTCGCGACCGGCGACACCGCGTTTCTGGAGATGTTCTTCCCGATGGTCGAGCGCGCGATCGACTTCGCGCTCGACCACCAGCACGCGACCGGCGAGATCGAGTGGGACGCCGACCCCGAGCGCGTCGAGGGCAAGGGCGCGCTGCTGACCGGTTCGTCGAGCATCTGGTCGAGCCTGCGCTGCGCGATCGCGAGCGCAAGCCGCCTCGGACGCGAACGACCCGACTGGGAGCTGTCGCTCGGCTCGCTCGCGATCGCGATCGTGCACCGGCCCGAGATGTTCCTCGACAAGAACCGCTGGGCGATGGACTGGTACTACCCGCTGCTCTGCGGCGCGCTGCGCGGCCACGCCGCCCACGCGCGCATCGCGAGCCGGTGGGAGACGTTCGTCGCCGAGGGGCGCGGCGTGCGGTGCGTGTCCGATCAACCGTGGATCACCGCGGCCGAGACGTGCGAGGCCGCGATCGCGCTCGACGCGATCGGTCTGCACGAGCGCGCGCTCGACCTGTTCACGTGGATCCAGTTCCTGCGCGCCGACGACGGCGGCTACTGGACCGGTGCGAACTTCGAGCACGGCTTCGACGCCGGTTGGGAGCTGTTCCCGGTCGAGCAGCCGACGTGGAACTCCGCCGCGGTCGTGCTCGCGGCGAACGCGCTCGGCGGGCGCGGTCCGACGAGCGGACTGCTGCGCGGCGAGGGTCTTCCCGGCGGCCTCACGGCCGACGAGCTCATCGAGGCGGGCACCGAGATCGAGCTCGAGCGCAGCGCGCGTCGTCGCGACGAGCGCTGAGCGGTTCTCACTGGTCGGGCTCGCAAGCTCGCCCGACATGACGCGGGACGGGAGCAAGCCGGGTCGCCGGCTCGCTGCGCTCGCGGCTCGCTGACCCCTTCTCGTGCTCGGGCGAGCAAGCGCTGCTCAGCTCGCGCGCACCTTCACCATGCCGAGCGACTTCGCGGCGAACGGGTAGTCGGCGTTCTGGAAGACCGGGTCGGCATCGACGCCGAGCCAGTCGGTGAGGCCGTTCGCGAAGTACGCGCGGTAGTCGACACAGCGCGACGGGTCGAAGAGCTCGTTGCCGTTCGAGTCGAGTGCCGTGAGCGGATCCATCGTCCCGTAACGACGACCGCCCGCGATGCCGGTGCCGAACACGAGATGCGACGCGACCGTGCCGTGGTCGGCGCCACCGCCGTCGTCGTGCACGCGGCGACCGAACTCCGACGCGGTCATGAGCATCGCCCGGTCGGACGCACCGAGCGCCGACAACGTCGTGAGGAACGCGTCGACGGCCTGGTCGAGCTCCGCGTAGAGCGGCGCGAGCCGCGACACGAGCTGTGTGTGCGTGTCGAACGTGCCGAAGTTGTTCACGTAGATGACCTTCGGTGCGACGCCCGACGCGATGAGGTGCGCGGCCGTCACCATCTGGTCGACGAGTGGGTACGCGCTCCCCGCGTGTGCACGCGCGCCCTGCAGCGCGCCGTCGAGCTGGCTGCGTACGTCGACGGTCGACTGGATGCCGTCGAGGACCGCACCGTGCGCGGAACCCGTCGCACGCGCGCCCGCGGCCATGCCGCGCCACGCACTGAGGAAGCCGGCCATGTCGCGCGAGAGGGGCCACGGGAAGTCGGGGTCGAGACCGGCGGAGTCGGCGATCGTCGTCGAGTACGCGGCGTCGCCCATCATCGCCTGGCTCGCGATACCGATGGTGACGCCCGTCAGCGGGTTCGTCGTGCCGGTCGTGCCGTCGAGCACGCGGCCGAGCCAGCCCGAGTTCCCGAGCGTGTTCGGCCGCCCCGACCACCACGTCGCGAGCGAGTCGAAATGCGACAGGTCGGGGTTCGGGTAGCCGACACCGTGCACGATCGCGCAGCGGCCCGCCTTGTAGTGGCCCGCGATGCGCGTGAGCGCGGGGTGCAGGCCGATCGCCGAGTCGAGCGTCGTCGTCGGGCTCGGCTTGATCGCGACGTCGCCGCGCACCGAGCGGTACACGTTGTTCGTGTACGGCACGACCATGCTCAACGAGTCGTTGCCGCCCGACAGCTCGAGGACCACGAGCGTGCGGTTCGGCGCGAACCCGCCGAGCGAGCTCGGCGAGAGCACGGGATTGCCACCGGCCGCGCCGAGCGCGTCGGCGCGCTCGGGCGCCGCGACCTTCATGAGGTAGCCACCCGCGAGTGCGACCGTCGATGCCGCGCCGACACCCTGCAGGAAACCGCGCCGGCTCACGCCGCGCGGTTCGCTCGCGAGCACGTCGCCCACCGCGGCCGCGACCTGGTCGGCCTCGATGCGCCGGTCGGGAGCCTCTGCGGGCCGGTCGTCGGGCGCGAGCTCGACGATGCGCCGCGCGCGCACGCGCGCGGGCAGGAGGTCGTCGAGGTCGATGAGGTCGGTTTCGAGGGGTTCGACACGCACGAAGGCCATGAGACTCCGATCAGATGAGCGCGAGGACGGGCGGGTCGCTCCGCGGGCCGCCCGAGCCAGAGGCTGAGGCGTCAGGAGCGGCGAGCGAAGCGAGTGCGACCATGAACACCGATCAGATGAGCGCGAGGACGGGCGGGTCGCTCGGCGGGTCGCTCGAGCCAGAGGCTGAGGCGTCAGGAGCGGCGAGCGAAGCGAGTGCGACCATGAACACCGATCAGACCAGCTGGAACTCGGGGCTGCCGACGGCCATCGCCATGCGGCCTTGCGACGAGAGCTGACCGGTGACGGCGCTCGTCGTCGCGGGATCGACGTCGTACAGACCCAGTCGGTTCAGCACTTGCGTCGCGGTGCCGGACATCCCCGACGCCGTCATCTTCACGAGGTGCAGCGTGTCCATGAGCGAGGCGCTCGTCACGAGCAGCTGCCGCTTCTTCGGGTAGCCGGCCGGGTTCGGCGGGAAGAAGGGCCGGTAGTCCATGTCGGTCAACCACTGCGCGTAGTTGCCGATCCCGCCGAGGCGCGTCACGTCGGGCTGCTTGAGCGCCTGCATGACCGTGACGAGCTTCTCGAGCGGCGTGCGGATGCGCGTACGGATCGCGGCGTCCGAGACGAACGCCGGGTCGGTCACGATCGCGCGGACGAGCGTCATGATGTCGTAGCCGCTGTTGCGAAACGTCGCCGCGAGCGCGTCGGCCTTGTCGGCGCCGGCGTTGATGCCGACGAAGTACCGCCACATCTTGTTCGCGATGTGGTGCGCGGTCTGCGGCGCCGCGAGCAGCACCGTGAGCACGTCGTCCATGTCGGTGACGGCCTTGCCGAGGAAGGTCTGCGAGCCGCGCGCGTGCGTGTTCGCGTCGAAGTACGACGCGTACGGACCGACACCGCGCAGCGCCTTCGTGCTGTTGTTGATGCGCCAACCCGTGTTCGCGGTCGCGGCGGCGACGACGTCGGTCTGCGTGTAACTGCCCACGCCGACCGTGTGCAGCTCGAGCAGCTCTCGCGCGTAGTTCTCGTTGACGTGCCGGAACGTGTTCCATTCCTCGTCGAGGAACGACATCATCGCGGGATCGCGAGCGATCGCACGCAGCAGTGTGCCGAAGTTGCCCATCGCGTTCTTGCGGATCGTCTGCTGCTGCCGCATGAGCAGATAGATGCCGGGCATGCCCGCGCCGCCGCACGCGAAGTGGTCGTGCCAGAACCACGTGAGCCGCTCCTCGAGCAGTCGTGTGTTCGTGGCCATCTGGTGGAGCCACCACACCCACGGCGGCTCCCACTGGCGACCGTTCGACTTCATGCTCGCCGGGATCGCGGTCAGCGCCGACGGGACCGTGACGTAGCCCCGCTTCGCCAATTGCGATTCGACGAAGCCCGGGATGTCGGTGATCCCGGCCACGACATCGGGGTTCCCGCCGATGCCGAGGCGGCGCACGACGTGCGCCTTCCGCTCTTGTTCGCTCGCCAAGATGTCCCCCGTCCGCTCACCGGCGGCGCGCCACACGCACGGACGCACCGCGGGTCGACACACAGCTTCGGCCACGGAGCGTGGGAACTTGAACGATGTTGATTACTCAGTGCGTTCGAGCGTGCGCAGACTCCCCGTCACGCCCACGGGCTTCAGGCCGTCGGCGACCGCCCGCTGCCACACCTGGAAGGGCCCCCGACCACCGTCTTCGGGCCGTTCGAACACGTCGTGGATGGCCAGGATCCCGCCGGCACCCAGGTGTCGCGCCCAGCCCTCGTAGTCGGCCATCGCGATGGCCTCGGAGTGGCCGCCGTCGACGAACACGAACGCGAGCGGCGTCGCCCACACCGTCGCGATCGGCCCCGAATGACCGACCACGCCGACGACGTGCTGCTCGAGCCCGGCCGCTTCCATCGTGCGCCGGAAGAACGGCAACGTGTCCATGCGGCCGGTGCGCGAGTCGACGACCTCGCGGTCGTGGTGCTCCCAGCCCGCCTGGTTCTCCTCCGAGCCGCGGTGATGGTCGACGGTGAAGAGCACGGTGCCCGCTTCACGCGCGGCCGCGCCGAGATACACCGCCGACTTGCCGCAGTACGTGCCGACCTCGAGCAGCGGTGCGCCGACGCGGCGCGCGGCGGCGAGCGCGGCGTCGTGCAACGCGGCGCCCTCATCGTCGGGCATGAAACCCTTCGCGGCGCGCGCGACGTCGAGCAACTGCGCGTCGAGCATCAGTGGTTCAGATCCGCGCGACTTCGACGTGCCGGCCGAAGACGCCCGCAAGCGTGTCGCAGATCTCGCCGACCGTCGCGTACGCGTCGGCCGCGCCGAGCAGCGCGGGCATGAGGTTCGTCGTCGGCTCCGACGCGTCGTGGCGTACGCGCGCGAGCGCCGACTCGACGCGCGCGCCGTCGCGGTCGGCCTTCACCTTCGCGAGCCGGTCGAGCTGCTCCTGCTCGACTTCGGGACCGATTCGTAGCGTCGGCGGCGGCGGCTCGTCGTTGCCCTCGAGGAAGCCCGTGACGCCGACGACCACGTGGTCGCCGCGGTTGAGCTTCCGCTCGAGCTCGTACGCGCTGTCGGCGATCTCGCCCTGGAACCAGCCGTCCTCGACCGCGCGCAGGCAGCCCTCGAGCAGCGAGCCGTTGCCCATGTCGTCGAGGTGCGCGAACACTTCCTCGGCCTGCCGTTCCATCTCGTCGGTGAACGCCTCGACGTACCACGATCCACCCAGCGGATCGGCGACATTCGCGACGCGTGTCTCGTGCGCGATCACCTGCTGCGTACGCAACGCGATGCGCGCCGCGCGGTCGGTCGGCAGCGCAAGCGTCTCGTCCATCGAGTTGGTGTGCAGGCTCTGGGTGCCGCCCAGCACCCCGGCGAGCGCCTCGATCGCCGTGCGCACGATGTTCACCTCGGGCTGCTGCGCGGTGAGCGACACGCCCGCGGTCTGCGTGTGGAAGCGGAGCTGTTGCGCGCGCGGTGTCGTCGCGCCGTAACGGTCGCGCAGCCAACGGGCCCAGATGCGGCGCGCGGCGCGGTACTTCGCGATCTCCTCGAAGAAGTCGAGGTGCGCGTTGAAGAAGAACGAGAGGCGCGGCGCGAACGCGTCGACGTCGAGGCCGGCGTTGCGACCGAGCTCGACGTACGCGAAGCCGTTCGCGAGCGTGAACGCAAGCTCCTGCGCCGCGGTGCTCCCGGCTTCGCGGATGTGGTAGCCGGAGATCGAGATCGGGTGGAAACGCGGCATCTCCGCGGCGCAGAAGCGGATCGTGTCGGCGACGAGTCGCATCGACGGGCGGGGCGGGAAGATGAACTCCTTCTGCGCCTGGTACTCCTTCAAGATGTCGTTCTGGAGCGTGCCGCCGATCTGTGCGCGCGGCGTGCCCCCGCGCTCCGCGTTCGCGACGAACATCGCGAACACGATCGCGGCCGGACCGTTGATCGTCATCGACGTCGTGACCACGCCGAGGTCGATGCCGCGGTACAGATCCTCGACGTCGGCGAGCGTGTCGATCGCGACGCCGCACCTGCCGACCTCGCCGAGCGCGAGCTCGTCGTCGGAGTCGCGACCCATCAGCGTCGGCAGGTCGAACGCGGTCGACAACCCGTCGCCGCCCGCGTCGAGCAGCTCGTGGAAGCGCTGGTTCGTGTCGGGCGCGGTGCCGAAGCCCGCGAACATCCGCATCGTCCAGAGCTTCGAGCGGTACATCGACGCGTACGGCCCGCGCGTGTACGGGTACTGGCCGGGGAACGGACCCTCTTCAGGTCCGTAGACCGGGTCGACCTCGACACCCGAGAGGCTCGTGAAGTCGGCGGCGCGCGAGGGGGCGGCCGCGAAGGCCTCTCGCCACTCGTCGCGTGCACTCATCGTCTCGGCTCCCGGCGCCTGCGACGCGGGGCCGCTCGGGCCCCGCTCGCTCGCGTGGAGGAGCACACGCCACGGCGCGCCCTCGGAGGAACTCGCTCGCTCACGTCATCAGTCTTGCAGCCCCATCAGCGCGGTCACACCGTGGTCCCGACCCGCGGTGTAGCCCCCGTCGACGGGCATCGCGATGCCACTCACGAACGAGGCGTCGGACGAGATCAGGAAGGCGGCGACCGACGCGATCTCCTCGGGGCGGCCGAGACGCTTGAGCTTGTGCTCGCGCACGATGTCGCCCGCGACGTCCTCCATCCCCGCCTGCTTCACCACGCCGTCGAGCATCGGCGTCTCGATGAAGCCGGGACAGATCGCGTTCACGCGGATGCCCTTGCCGCCGTAGTCGATCGCGAGGTTCTTCGTGAGCAGGACGACGCCACCCTTCGACGCGTTGTACGCGCTCCCACCCGCGGTGCCTTCGAGCCCTTCGACGCTCGCGAGGTTCACGATCGACCCGCGCTCGTTGTCGGCGTCGCGCGGCTGCTCGAGCATCTGCGCGATCGCGTGCTTCGCGACGAGGAACGTGCCGGTGAGGTTGATGTCGATGACGCGTCGCCACTCCGCCTCGTCGACGAAATGCGCGGGACCGCCGCCGGCGACGCCGGCCGCGTTCACGACCGCGTCGAGGTGACCGTGCTCCTGCACGACCGCGCCGACGACGTCGCGTACCGCGCGCTCGTCGCGCACGTCACACGCCGCGAACGCGACGGCCCGGTCGTCGGTCACGTCGAGCGCGGCCGTCGGCGGGTTCAGGTCGACGCCGACGACCCGAGCACCCTCCCGCACGAACCGGGCCACGCAGGCCGCCCCGATGCCCGAGGCCGCGCCGGTCACGAGTGCCACCTTGCCGTCGAGCCGCATTCGTCCTCCCTGTACCGATTCGGGCCGGGAGACGATAGGTCTTTCGCCGCCTACGATGCCCCCGGTCGGTTCACCGTCCGTTCATCTGATCACCGTCGATCATCTCGAAGGAGCGCCGCAAGTGGAGACGCCGCAGCCGCCCGATCGCAACCTTGCGATGGAGCTCGTCCGGGTCACCGAGGCCGCCGCGCTGGCCGCCGGCCGGTGGATGGGACGGGGCGACAAGAACGCGGCCGACGGCGCGGCGGTCGACGCCATGCGCCTCGTGCTCAACAGCGTGTCGATGGACGGCGTCGTCGTCATCGGCGAGGGCGAGAAGGACGAAGCGCCCATGCTCTTCAACGGCGAGCAGATCGGTGACGGCTCCCCGCCCAAGGTCGACATCGCGGTCGACCCGCTCGAGGGCACGACGCTCACCGCGATGGGCCGCAACAACGCGATCTCGGTGATCGCGGTGGCGGAGCGGGGCACGATGTTCAATCCCGGTCCGTGCGTCTACATGGAGAAGATCGCCGCGGGTCCCGCAGCCGCCGACGCGATCGACATCAACGCCCCGGTGAAGGCGAACCTCGAAGCGGTCGCCAAGGCGCTGGGCGAGCGGGTTTCCGACGTCACCGCGGTCGTGCTCGATCGCGACCGTCACACCGACATCATCCGCGAGTGCCGCGAGGCGGGTGCGCGCATCAAGCTCATCCAGGACGGCGACGTCGCCGGCGCGCTCTCGGTCGTCTGGCGCAACTCCGGCATCGACGTGCTGTTCGGTGTCGGCGGCACGCCCGAGGGCGTGATCGCGGCGGCCGGCATCAAGTGCCTCGGTGGATCGATCCAGGGTCGCCTGTGGCCCCGCAACGACGACGAGCGCCGCGCCGCGCTCGACATGGGCTACGACCTCGACCGCGTGCTGTTCACCGACGACCTGGTGCGCGGCGACGACGTGTTCTTCGCGGCGACCGGCGTCACCGACGGCGATCTGCTGCGGGGCGTCCGCTACTTCGGCGACGGTGCCAGCACCGAGTCGCTCGTCATGCGGGGCAAGACCGGCACGATCCGCAAGATCGAAGCCACGCACCGCTGGCCCAAGCTCATGCGCTACTCCGCCATCCGCTTCGACGAGTAACTCTCGACCGACGGACTAGGAGCGGGCGACCTCGAGGCGGATCTGGGCGCGGGTGACGGCGGCGGCGGCGGCTTCGTCGTCGGGATCCGTGCGCAGCGCGGCCTCGGCGGTCTCCAACGCGGCCTGTGCACGCGCCGCGTCGATCCCGGTCGACGGCTCGGCGACGTCGGACAGCACGGTCACCCGATCGTCGGAGACCTCCACGAAGCCGCCGTGCACCGCGAACGTCACCTGACCGTGCTCCTGGATCACGCGCAGCGGCCAGTCGTCGAGCGCGCCGAGGAACGAGACGTGGCCGGTCAAGAACGCGATGTCGCCACCGCCCAGCGTGCGCGCGACGACCATGTCGGCGTCGCCGGTGAACAGGATCGCCTCCGGCGAGACGACCTCGACGGTGAGAGTCATGCCGTCATGACTCCTGCAGCGTCTTCGCCTTGGCGATCGCGGACTCCGCGCCGCCGACGTTGAAGAACGCCTGCTCGGGCAGGTGGTCGAGGTCGCCGTTCACGAGCTGCTCGAACGACTCGACGGTCTCGTCGACCGACACGTGGATGCCCTTCAGACCCGTGAACACCTCGCCCACGAAGAACGGCTGCGACAGGAACTTCTGGATCTTGCGGGCGCGGTCGACCGCGATCCGGTCGTCCTCGGAGAGCTCGTCGAGCCCGAGGATGGCGATGATGTCCTGGAGCTCCTTGTAGCGCTGGAGCACCTCCTGCACCCGCCGAGCCACGTTGTAGTGGCGGTCACCGACGATCTCGGGAGCGAGGATGTTCGACGTCGACGCGAGCGGGTCCACCGCGGGGTAGATGCCGAGCGACGCGACCTGGCGGGACAGCTCGGTCGTCGCGTCGAGGTGGGTGAACGTCGTGAACGGCGCGGGGTCGGTGTAGTCGTCGGCGGGCACGTAGACGGCCTGCAACGACGTGATCGACTTGCCCCGGGTCGACGTGATGCGCTCCTGCAGCTCGCCCATCTCGTCGGCGAGCGTCGGCTGGTAACCCACCGCGGAGGGCATCCGGCCGAGCAGCGTCGACACCTCCGAGCCCGCTTGCACGAAGCGGAAGATGTTGTCGACGAAGAGCAGCACGTCCTGGTTCTTCACGTCGCGGAAGTACTCGGCGACGGTGAGCGCGGCGAGCGCCACGCGCATGCGCACGCCCGGCGGCTCGTCCATCTGGCCGTACACGAGCGCGGCCTTGTCGATGACCCCCGACTCCTGCATCTCGATCCACATGTCGGTGCCTTCACGCGTGCGCTCACCGACGCCCGCGAACACCGACACGCCGCCGTGCTGCGACGCGACCCGGTTGATCATCTCCTGGATGATGACGGTCTTGCCGACGCCGGCGCCGCCGAAGAGGCCGATCTTGCCGCCCTGCACGTACGGCTCGAGCAGGTCGATGACCTTGATGCCGGTCTCGAACATCAACGCGCGCGGCTCGAGCGTGTCGAACGCGGGCGCGCTGCGGTGGATCTCCCAGCGGTCCTCGATGCCTTCCGGCACCACGCCGTCGGTGTCGAGCGGCTCGCCGATGACGTTCCACACGTGGCCGAGCGTGCCGTCGCCGACCGGCATCATGATGCCGTGGCCGAGGTTGCGCACCGCCTGGTTGCGCTTCAAGCCGTCGGTCGGCTTCATGCAGATGGCCCGCACGCGGCTGTCGCCGATCTGCTGCGCGACCTCGGCGGTGACGACGATGGTCTCGCCCTCGAGCTCGATGTCGACCTCGAGCGCGTGGTTGATCTCGGGCAGCGCGTCCGACGGGAACTCCACGTCGATGACCGGCCCCGCGATCGCGACGACGCGACCGTCCTTGAGCGTCGGCTCTGCGATGGTGGTCATGCCTGCTCCTCGATTCGGAGATGACGGGGGTGCTCACGGACGTCGTCGGCGCGGCCGGACCCGAGAGCCTCGGCGCCGCCGACGATCTCCATGATCTCGGTGGTGATCTGCTCCTGCCGGGCGCGGTTCATGACGCGGCTGAGGCTCGTGATGAGGTCGTCGGCGTTGTCGGTCGCCGCCTTCATCGCGCGCTGCCGCGCCGCGTGCTCCGACGCGGCCGCGTTCAGCAGTGCCGCGAAGATGCGCGACTCCGCGTAGCGCGGCAGCAGCGCGTCGAGGATCGCGTCGGGTCCGGGCTCGAACTCGTACGCCTCCTGCGGCTCGCCGGCTTCGTTCGTCGCCGCGGGCACGCCGGTCGGATGGGTCTCGAGCGGCATGAGGCGCTCGAGCACCACGGTCTGTGTGCCGGCCGAGATGAACTTCGTGTACACGAGCTGCACGATGTCGATCTCGCCGGCGAGGAACTTGCCCGTTACCGCCGCCGCGACCGCACGCGCGTTCTCGTAGCTCGGCTGGTCGCTGAAGCCGGTGAACGCGGCGTCGATGCGGTACTCGCGGTAGCGCAGGTAGCTCTCGACCTTGCGCCCGACCGCGACCAGCGCGTACCCGTGTCCGTCGCGCTGCTGCGCGGCGATGTCGAGCTCCGCGGCGCGCAGCACCGACGTGTTGTAACCGCCGCACAGGCCGCGGTCCGCGGCGATCACGATCTGGGCGACGGTCTTCACCTCGGCGCGCGGCGTCATCAACGGGCTCGAACCGCCCGCGCCCGCCTCGGCGAGGTGCTCGACGACGTTCGTGATGCCGTCGCTGTAGGGCTGCGCCGCGCGCACCGCCGCCTGGGCGCGCACGATCCGACTCGACGCGATGAGCTCCATCGCGCGGGTGATCTTCTTCGTGCTCTGCACGCTCCGGATCCTGCGGCGCAGGATCCTCTCTTGCCCTGCCATGCCTATGCGCTCACTCTGCTCATTCGCTCGCGACGTCGCCCGCTCCCCTTCGGGTCGCGGACTCGGTCGCTCGCTCGCGAGCTCGACGCCTCGCTCCGCTCGGCGCCTTCGCCGCGCGTGTCCACACCGGGCGAGCGCAGCGGAAGCGAAGCGAGCTCGCCGGAGCCACGAGCGACCGCGATGCGGGTATCCCGCCGAGCAGCGAGAGCGACCATGAGCATCAAGCGGCGCCGGCCGTGGTGGCGTCGCTGGCAACGAAGCGGGCCTTGAAGTCGGTGACCGCGTCCGCGAGCGCGCTGCCTTCGGGCACCGCGCCGCTCGTGCGGATCGTCGCGAGCAGGTTGGCGTGCGGACCGCGGAAGTAATCGAGCATCTCCGACTCGAAGCGCTTCACGTCGCCGACCGGGATGTCGTCGAGGTAGCCGTTCGTGCCCGCGTAGATCGACACGACCTGCTCCTCCACCGGCATCGGCGAGTTCAGCGGCTGCTTCAGCAGCTCCACGAGCCGGTACCCGCGCTCGAGCTGCGCCTTCGACACCGCGTCGAGCTCGGAGCCGAACGTCGCGAACGCCTCGAGCTCGCGGAACTGCGCGAGGTCGAGCTTCAGCGTGCCCGCGACCGACTTCATGGCCTTGATCTGCGCGGCGCTGCCGACGCGCGACACCGAGATGCCGACGTCGATCGCGGGGCGCACGCCCGACTTGAACAGGTCGTCGACGAGGTAGATCTGGCCGTCGGTGATCGAGATGACGTTCGTCGGGATGTACGCCGACACGTCACCGGCCTTCGTCTCGATCACGGGCAGTGCGGTGAGCGAACCGGCGCCGAGGGCGTCGGAGAGCTTCGCGGCGCGCTCGAGGAGACGGCTGTGGAGATAGAAGACGTCGCCGGGGTAGGCCTCGCGGCCCGGCGGGCGGCGCAGCAGCAGCGAGATCTGGCGGTACGCCTCGGCCTGCTTCGACAGGTCGTCGTACACGACGAGCGCGTGCTGGCCGTGCTCCATCCAGTGCTGACCGATCGCGCAGCCCGAGTACGGCGCGAGGTACTTGAACACCGCCTCGTCGGCGGCCGGCGCGTTCACGACGACCGTGTACTCCATCGCGCCCGCGGCGGCGAGGGTCGCGACGGTCTGCGCGACCGTCGAGCCCTTCTGCCCGATCGCGACGTAGATGCACTTCACGCCCTGACCCTTCTGGTTCAGGATCGTGTCGATCGCGACCGTGGTCTTGCCGGTCTTGCGGTCGCCGATGATGAGCTCGCGCTGGCCGCGCCCGACGGGCGTCATCGCGTCGATGGCCTTGATCCCGGTCTGCAGCGGCTCGCCGACGGGTTGGCGGCCGACGATGCCGGGCGCCTGCACCTCGAGGCGGCGCAGCTCCGTCGACGCGATGGGGCCCTTGCCGTCGATGGGAAGACCGAGCGCGTTCACGACGCGGCCGACCATGCCCTCGCCGACGGGCACCGAGAGGATGCGCCCGGTCGCCTTGACCGACTGGCCCTCTTCGATCTCGTCGACCGTGCCGAGCACCACCGCGCCGATCGAGTCCTCGTCGAGGTTGAGAGCGAGTCCGAGCACGCCGCCCTCGAACTCGAGCAGCTCGTTGACGGCCGCGCCGGGCAGACCCTGCACCCGCGCGACGCCGTCGGCGACCTCGAGCACCCGTCCGACGCGCTCCTGCTCGACGTTGGGCTTGAAGTCCTCGACGTGCTTGCGCAGCGCCTCGGCGATGTCGTCGGAATTGAGCGTGAAGTCCGTCATCAGATGTGTTCCTTCAGCTGGGCCAGCCGGCGGCGGACGGTGCCGTCGATGACGGTGTCGCCGATACGGGCGACGATCCCACCGAGCACGTCCTCGTCGACGATGACCTTGACCTCGACCTGCTTGCCGGTCGCCGCCGACAACGCGGCGGCCAACCGCTCCTGCTGCTTCGCGTCGAGCGCCACCGCGCTGCGCACCTCGGCGACCTCGTGCGCCCGGTGACCGGCGGCGATCTCGATGAACCGGTCGACGATCGCCGGTAGCTCCGAGACCCGACCGATCGAGACGAGGAACGACACGACCGCCGCGGTGCTCTCCAGCGCGCGGTGCGCGAGCAGGTCCTCGATCACGCTCTGCCGGACCGCGACCGCGATCGAGCGGTCGGACAGCCTCGCGCGCAGCTCGTCGTTGCTCTCGAACGCGCGCGCGAAACGGAACAGCTCCTCCTCGGTGTCGCTGAGGTGGCCCTCCGCCTCGACGATCCCGAAGATCGCCCGGGCGTACGCCTCGATGCGGTCCGCCGACGCCATCGTCAGTTGCTCCCCACCGAGTCGATGTAGTTGTTGATCAGCGCGAGCTGCGTGTCACGGTCGAGGCTGCGCTCGACGATCTTCTCCGCGAGCTCGATCGACAGGTCGGAGACCCGACCGCGCAGGTCGGCCATCGCGCGATCACCGGCGACGCGCGCGTCCTCCTGCGCGCGAGCGCGGACCTCGGCCGCGTCGGCCTCGGCGCGCGCGATCAGGTCGCGCCGCACACCGTCGGCCGACTGCCGGGCCTCGTCGATGATGCGTCCCGCCTCCGCACGCGCGTCCGCGAGCTGCGCGCGGTACTCCGCGAGCACACCCTCGGCCTCGCCCTTTGCACCCTCGGCCTGCTCGAGGTCGCCGCGGATGCGGTCCTCGCGGGCCTTCATCGACTTCGTCACCGCCGGGTAGCCGAACTTCCAGAAGATGCCGAGCAGCAGGAGGAACGAGATCGAGCCCCAGACGAGCTCCGAGTTCTCCGGCTTCAGTGGGCTGTCGGCCTGCTGGCAGTCGTCGACGTCGAGGCCGTTGTGCAGCTTCTCGGCGCACTCCTTGTCGAACTTGTTCGCGTACGGCGACGTGGCCGCGTGCGCCGTTCCCGCCATGACACCAACGGTCGCGAACGTGAGGCACGCCGCGGCGATCAGTCTCCGGACACGCATGGTTGAGCTCCTGATACCGGTTGATCGGGGCTTACTTGAGGATGAAGGCGAGCACGAACCCGAAGAGCGCGAGCGCCTCGGTGAACGCGATGCCGAGGAACATCGTCGTACGGACGGTGCCGGCCGACTCGGGCTGGCGCGCCATCGCGGTGATGGCGTTACCAACGACGAGACCGATACCGATGCCGGGGCCGATAGCCGCGGCGCCGTAGACGATGCCGCGACCGACAGCCTGCAAACCGGCCGTGTTGTCGGTGACAGCCGCAGCTGCGAGAAGGTGGAGCAAGGTTCCTCCCTAGTGCTCGGGATGCATCGTGCCGCCGATGTAGACGGCCGTCAGGATCGTGAAGATGAAGGCCTGCAGGAAGCTCACGAGGACTTCGAATCC
>DATBAK010000096.1 GCA_036271555.1 Acidimicrobiia bacterium | reverse complement strand
CGGCCCCGCGTGATGCGAGCTACTTCCCCTGCCAGCGGGGCTCGCGCTTCTCGAACTGCGCGGCCATGCCTTCGCGCGCGTCGTCGGTCGTGTGCACGACCCTGCGCATGGTCTCGCCGAAGCGAACCGCCTCGGTCCACGGCAACGTCTGACCGCGGTGCGCAACCTCGTTCACGGCGCGCACCGCGAGCGGCGCGCCCTGGCACAGCCGCCGCGCGAGCTCGCGCGCCGAGGAGAGCAACTCCGCACGCGGCACGACGCGCAACGCGAGCCCGATCTCGGCTGCGTGTGCAGCGTCGACCCGATCACCGGTCAACAAGATCTCGAGCGCGTGCTGCATGCCGACCCGATCCGGCAGTCGCAGCGCGCCCACGATCGTCGGCACACCGAGCCGCACCTCGGGAAATCCGAACTGCGCGTCGTCGGCTGCGATCACGAAGTCGCACGCGAGCACCGCGGTGAGGCCGTAGCCGAGGCAGTAGTGGTTGACCGCCGCGATCGTCGGCTTCCAGAGCTCGAGCCCACTCTCGAACGAGTTGACCGTCGGCAGCTCCCAGAACGAGCCCGCGAACGCGCCCGCGGAGTTGCCCTCGCCGCGGAGATCGGCGCCGACGCAGAACGAGTCGCCCGCGCCGGTGAGGATCGCGACCCACGCGTCGTCGTCGGCACGAAAGCGTTCCCACGCGGCGTTGAGGTCGTCGCGCAGCTCGCCGTTGATCGCGTTGCGAACGTCGGGTCGGTTGTAGGTGATCGTCGCGACGTGATCGTCGAGGTCGTAGAGAACGGTGCCGGTCATCGCCGGCCCGCGTCGCTCACTGATAGCCCTGCATGATGTGCTCGACCCACCACTGCGGCGCCGCGTTCATGAGCGTCGTCATGTCCCAGTAGTCGTGCCACCGCACGATCTTGCCGCCGCGCAACTCCTGGATCGACACGAACGGCAGCGTGACCTTCTCGCCCGTCGGCCATTCCCAGTGCTCGCCGTGCTCGGTGACGACGGTGTCGCCGTCGACGGCGATCAACCGCACCGTGTGCGAGATGCCCGAGAGCTTCTCGAAGCCCAGCTTCAGCCGCGCCGCGACCTGCGCGGGTCCGCGCGCGACGTCGTCGGCGGGGGAGCAGACGTCGGTGTACTCCCCGTCGGCGGTGAAGAACGCGCCGACCGCGTCGTAGTCGCGCCGATACAGCGCATCCCAGAACGACTCGATCGTTTCGAGATTGCTGACCATGGCGCGAGTCTCCCATGAGGGCACCCGCGCCATGGTCAGCGCATCAGAACTGGACGGCATTCGACCTGACGTTGTTCATCACGAGGTACGCCACATACGGGGCGCTGTCGAAGCAGAAGACGCCAGACCACGAGCTCTGGTTCGGATCAGAGACCGTGACCGTGTTGCTGTAGAAGATCACGTCGGATCCGCTCGACCCGCTGTTGTCGTGGCAGTAGTACGTGTAAGTCCCGGTCGGGAAGTTGTGAACCGCAATGTCCAGGCTGTGGCACACGCTGCACCCGTACACGCCACCCCTCGATGCGGAGATCGAAGGCTGCGGTAGATCGGCTGTTCTGAACGACGTGCACCCGCTCGCACCGGTTCCGACGCCGTTCGTCGCGCTGACGCAAACCGTGTAGTTGGTGCTCGGCCCGAGTCCGGCCATGTTGCACGACGTGCTTGAGGTCGTGCAGCCAGTTCCTCCGCTCACGTTGTACTGCGTGATGGGCGACCCACCGTTGTACGGAACCGACCACGAGATCGTCGCCGAATTCGTCGTCACGCTGCTCGCTTGAACACCGCCGGGCGCGTCGGGCACCGTGACCGGGGTGACTGCATTACTCGCGTCGCTCGCGGCACTAGGACCAGCCGCGTTGTATGCCACCACCGTGAAGACGTACTGCGTTCCATTCGTCAGCCCGGTGACGGTGCACGAGTCGTTCTCCGGCTCTGTGACGGCGTAGGTGCAGGTCGCACCGTCCGGAGATGATGTGACCGTGTAGGTCTGGATCGGTGAACCACCATCGTTGAGCGGCGGCGTCCATGACACCGTGGCCCGCGTGCTGCTCGCCGTCGCCGTGACATCGGTCGGAGCTCCCGGCAGCGCCGACGGCGCACCGACCACTGGAGACGAAGGTGCGGACCGCCCCGCAGCGTTGAAGGCGAAGACGACGACCGAGTAGTTCGTGCCGTTCGTGAGTCCGTGGAGCGCGCACGTCGTCGTTGCCGTCGTGCACGCAACCTTTGACGGCCCTGTTGTCGAGGCCCGGTAGGAGGTCACGGGAGACCCGCCGTTGTCCGCAGGCGGCGACCACGACACCACG
>DATBAK010000095.1 GCA_036271555.1 Acidimicrobiia bacterium | reverse complement strand
TTCGGCGACCTCGTGTCGTTCATCACCGGTGGTCCGCTGGTCGCGATGGTGGTCGAAGGACCCGAGGCGTGGAAGGTCGTGCGCACGCTGATGGGCACGACGAACCCCCGCGAGGCCGCGCCGGGCACGATTCGCGGCGATCTTGCCGTCGAGCTCACCGAGAATCTCGTGCACGGCAGCGACGGAACCGAATCCGCCGCGCGCGAGATCGCCCTGTTTTTTCCTGAACTCTCTGGTCGCACTCGCTGACGCTCGCCGCTCCCGACGCCTCAGCCTCGTGGTTGGGCGGGCCGCTCGGCGACCCGCCCACTCTGGTGAGCCGAACGTTGCGCGCGCGGTCCGCGCGCTCCGTCGCAGCACAGGCAGGGCTGGCGGCGCCAGAGTCGCTCCCGTAGCCTTGACCCGATTCGACCAGCCTCGAAGGGGGCCCTGGGTGTCCGAGCCCTGGTACGCCTCGGTGATCGGTCGCGACATGGCGATCGACCTGGGCACCGCGAACACACTTGTCTACGTCCGCGGGCGGGGCGTCGTACTCGACGAGCCATCGGTCGTCGCCGTGAACACGCGCGACGGTCGACCGCTCGCCGTCGGCATCGAGGCGAAGCGCATGATCGGGCGCACGCCCGGTCACATCACCGCGATCCGTCCGCTCAAGGACGGCGTGATCAACAACTTCGACGTGTGCGAGAAGATGCTGCGCTTCTTCATCCAGCGCGTGCATCAGCGTCGCTTCGCGAAGCCCCGCATGGTGATCTGCGTGCCGTCGGGGATCACCGGCGTCGAGCAGCGTGCCGTGCAGGAAGCCGCGGAGTACGCCGGCGCGCGCAAGCCCGTGTACATCATCGAGGAGCCGATGGCCGCTGCGATCGGCGCGGGGCTTCCCGTGCACGAGCCCGCGGGCAACATGATCGTCGACATCGGTGGCGGCACGACCGAGGTCGCGGTCATCTCGCTCGGCGGCATCGTCGCGAGCGAGTCGATCCGCATCGCGGGTGACGAGCTCGACGAGGCGATCGTCAACTACGTGAAGAAGGAGTACTCACTCGCGCTCGGCGAGCGCACCTCGGAGGAGATCAAGATCGCGCTCGCGAGCGCGTTCCCGCTCCAGGAGGAGCTGTACGCGGAGATTCGCGGTCGCGATCTCGTCACCGGTCTCCCGAAGACGGTCGTCGTGTCGACGGTCGAGATTCGCGAAGCGATCGAAGAGCCCGTCGCCGCGATCGTCGACGCGGTGAAGGTGACGCTCGACAAGACGCCGCCGGAGCTCGCGGCCGACATCATGAGCAGTGGCATCGTGATGGCCGGTGGTGGCGCGTCGCTGCACGGTCTGCGCGAGCGGCTGAGCACGGAGACCGGCATGCCGATCCGCGTGGCCGACAATCCGCTCTACTCCGTAGTGATCGGATCCGGCCAGTGCCTGGAGGCGTTCGACGCCCTCAAGCAGGTGCTCATCTCGTCGCAGGGCCAGTAGCCCGTCATCCGGCGGGAGGCGAATCGCTCCATGGCAGGGCCCGGTCGCGGCGGTCGCCGTCGCTACGTGCTGGTCCTGCTCGTGCTGACGGCGGTGACGCTCATCACGCTCGACCAGCGCCAGGGCGATTCCGGCGCGGTGGGCACGCTCGGGCGGGTCGCGCATCGGGTCGTCGATCCGGTGTCGAACGTCGCGTCCGACATCATGTCGCCGGTCTCGAACTGGTTCGACGGGATCGTGCACGCGGGCTCGCTCAAGCACGACAACGCGCGCCTGCGCCGTGAGCTCGCCGCGGCGCGCGTGCAGGCCGCGCAGGGGCACGCCGACCGCAGTGAGAACCGGCAGCTGAACGCGCTGTTGCACCTGTCGTGGGGCGGCGACCCGATACCGAGTGTCGTCGCGAGCGTGATCGACAACGGCGCCGGCAACTTCAACCGCACGATCACGTTGTCGCGTGGAACCGAGTCGGGGGTGCGCGTCGGCATGCCCGTCGTCGCGTCGGGCGGGCTCGTCGGTCGCGTGTGGCAATCGTGGAGCGGCGGCTCCACGGTGTTGCTGCTCGACGATCCCGACTTCGCGGTCGGCGTGCGCATGGTGACGCATCGCAACGTCGGCATCGCGGGGGGCCAAGCCGGACGGTCGACATTGAGCGTGCCGCTCGCAGGACCGCTCAACGCGCACGCGCGTCCGCGCCGCTCCGAGATCGTGATCACGTCGGGACAGACGCAGAGCACGTTCCCGCCCGGCATCCCCGTCGGACGCGTCGTGTCGACGAGCGTCTCGGACGACGGGCTGACGATCGACACGCTCGTGGCGCCGTACGTCGACGTCGGGAGCCTCGAATACGTGCGCGTGCTGCAATGGAAGCCGGGCTCGGCGGTGCCGCCGAAGCTGCAGTCGTCGACGACCGTGCCGACGACGACCACCACCACGACAACGCCGACCACGCTTCCGGGCGCGACGACCACGTCGTCGTCGACGCCCCCGACGACCTGACATGCGCCGCGTCCTCCCGCTCGGACTCCTCGTGCTCACGACGGTCGTCGTGCAGGTCGCGTTCATGCCGCACCTGCGACTCTTCGGCGTGGTGCCCGACCTCGGCCTCGTCCTCGCGATCGCGATCGCGTATCACGACGACGCGGAGACGGCCGCGATCGTCGGCTTCGCGACGGGGCTGGGCTTCGATCTCTTCCTCCGCACGCCGGTCGGCGCGTCCGCGCTCGCGTACGCGGTGACCGGCTACGCGACGGGCGTGATCCAAGCGTCGCTCATCCGATCGAGCCGGTGGCTGCCGTTCGTGCTCGGCGGCCTCGGCGGTCTCATCGGCGGACTGATCTTCGCCGTCATCGCGATTCTCGCGGGCACCGACTCGCTCATCCACCTCACGACGGTCGGGATCGTGGCGCGGGCCGCGCTCTACGACGCGATCGCCGCGCTCGTGGTGTTTCCGCTGGTCGACCGGTTCGTGCGCACGCGGGTCGCGCCACCGATGACCTGGCGAGACTGAAGCGATTCTCTTGGTCGGGCTCGCAAGCTTCGCCCTCCTCGACGCGGGATGGGATCCGCCGTGGCCGCGCTGCTCGCGTCCGCTCGCGCGCTCATGCGGGAACGGTCGTCTTGCTTGGCTGAGGCCCGGTATGCACAGCGCTTGAAGAGCGGCCAACATGGGTCGGTGCCGGCCGTGGGTTCGAACTCCGTGAGAACGGCGCGCCCGTGAACGATCAGCGCGTACGCGTCGCGATCGTCGGAGTGGTCGCCGTCGCGTTGTTCAGCGCGCTGCTGGGCCGGCTGTGGTTCCTCCAGATCGGCAACAGCGAGGCGACCGTCGCGGTCATCGCGCAGAACACGTTCCGCACCACGCAGCAGGAGTCGCCGCGCGGTCTCATCCTCGACTCGCAGGGCGCGGTGCTCGTGCAGGACCAGGTGGAGTGGGGGATCGAAGTCGACCGCCGGCTCGTCGGCGCGGAACGCAAGAACGTCGTACAGCGGCTCTCGACGCTGCTGCACCTCACGACGAAGGAAGTGAACAAGCGGATCAACGATCCGCGGCAGTCGCCGTTCGAGCCCGCGGTCATCGCGGTCGGCAACGAGGTTCCGGACGCGGTGCGGCTCACGATCCTCGAGCGGCAGGAGCGCTATCCGCACGTCACGGTGCAGATGATCCCGTACCGCTCGTATCCGTACGGCACGCTGGCCGCGCACGTGCTCGGCTACGTCGGACACATCACGAGTCCCGCGGAAGCGAAGAAGCACCGCGGCTACGAGGACAACGACACGATCGGTCGCGCGGGCGTCGAGGCGACGTACGACAACTACCTGCACGGCGTGTCGCGCCGCGAGCGCGTCGAGGTCGATCCCGCGGGACGGGTCGTCGGCAATCCCGTCGTCTCGGCGCCCGGCCGTCCCGGCGACAACGTGTACTTGACCATCAACGCGCACCTGCAGCAGATCGCGGAGTCGTCGCTCGCACAAGGCATCGCGATCGCGCGGACCGACCAGAACACCGAGGTGAAGGACCTTCGCCTCGAGAACTACAAGGCGCCCGGCGGATCCGTCGTCGTGCTCGACGCGAGCTCCGGTGCGGTCGCGGCGATGGCGTCGTACCCATCGTTCGATCCCGCGCAGTTCGTCAACGGGATCACGACCGCGCAGTACAAGGACCTGACCGCGCCGCCCGCGCGCCTGTTGAACCGCGCGACACAGGGTCTGTACGCGGTCGGGTCGACGTTCAAGCTCGTGTCGTCCGTTGCGATGATCAAGTACGACTACCGCGGCGAGTTCACGCCGGTCGACGACCCGGGATCGTTCAAGGTCGGCGCGTCGACGTTCCACAACGCGAACAATGAGCCGCACGGCACCGTCACCCTGCGCAAGGCGCTCACCGTGTCGAGCGACGTCTACTTCTACAAGTTCGGCGACGACATGTGGAGCACATGGCGCGCCGGCGACGCGAACCGCGGCTATGCGATCCAGCAGGTCGCGCGCGAGTTCGGCTTCGGCTCGAAGACCGGTATCGCGCTCGACGAGTCGGCGGGACGCGTGCCCGACGCGAAGTGGAAGGCCGATTTCGCGAGGAATCTGTACCCGAAGGGCTCGCAGGCGCTCGCGCAGAACAGCGCGTGGAACCCCGGTGACGACATCGAGCTCGCCGTCGGTCAGGGCGATCTGCTCGCGACGCCGCTCCAGCTCGCCGACGCGTACGCGGCGTTCGACAACGGCGGCACGCTCTACCAACCGCAGCTCGTGTCGAAGATCGTCGACCCCGACACGCACAAGATCATCCGCCAGCTCGCGCCGAAGGCACGCCGCCGCATCGACCTCGACCCGCAGCTGCGCAGCGCGCTCGTCGACGGCTTCACCGGCGCGGTGAACGATCCTTCGGGCACCGCGTACGACGCATTCCAAGGTTTCCCGCTCGCACAGCACCCGGTGATGGGCAAGACGGGCACGGCCGAGGTCGTGATGAACGCCGCAGGCGACAAGAGCGACACCTCGGTGTTCGTCGGCATGGTCACCGGCGCGAACGGCCACCCGTACGTCGTCGTCTCGCTCGTCGAGCAGGCCGGTTTCGGTGCCGCGATCTCCGCGCCGATCGTGCGCCGGGTCATGGAAGGCCTGATCGGCGTCTCGCGGCCCGCGCCGCTCGCAGCCTCGGCGACGGGGAACGACTGATGACCGCGACGCTGAACCTGTCGACGGAGCGCGCGCAGGAGTCGATGCCGTTCCGGCACCTCGACTTCCTGCTGATCCTCTCGCCGTTCGCCATCACCGCGCTCGGGATCCTGATGATCTACTCGTCGACGCGCACGCGGCTGTCGCTCGAGCACGTCGACCGCTTCTATTACGTCGAGCGGCAGGGGATCGCGCTCGTGATCGGCGTCGTGCTCATGCTCGTCGCGATGGCGATCGACTACCGGAAGCTGCGCGACCTCTTCCCGCTCCTCTACATCGGGACGTTGCCGCTGCTCTTCGCGGTGCGCTTCATCGGCACCGGCCGCAACAGCACGACCGCGTGGTTCCAGGTCGGTCCGCTGCAGTTCCAGCCGTCGGAGATCGCGAAGGTCGTGCTCGTCATCACGCTCGCGGGCTACTGCCATCAACATCGCGGCGACCTCGACGCGTGGCGGCTCGCGATCACCCTCGGGATCGCGTTCGTGCCGATGGCGCTCGTGATGCTCCAGAACGACCTCGGCACGATGCTCGTGATGTGCGTGATCGTCGCCGCAGTCGTGCTCGTCGCCGGCATCCGTCCGATGCACATCGCCACCGTGTTCCTCGTCGTCGCGACCCTGGTCGGCGCGCTCGCGGTCGGTGGGAAGTTCAGCGGCTACCGGCTCGACCGGCTCACGAGCTTCCTGCACCAAGGCCCGGTGTCGACCGAGAGCGCGACGCCGGCCGAGTACAACCTCGCCGAGTCGCGCACCGCGATCCAGCACGGAGGGCTCACCGGCACGGGGCTCTACAAGGGCACGCTGACGAAGCTCAGCTACGTGCCTGCGCAGCACACCGACTTCATCTTCACGGTCGTGGGGGAGGAGCTCGGGTTCCTCGGCGGCGCGCTGCTGCTCGCGCTGTTCGCGCTGCTCGTGTGGCGCACCTGGCGAATAGCCCTGCTGTCGACCGACTTCTTCGGGACGCTGCTGTGCATCGGCATCCTCGCGATGTTCGCCTTCCAGGTGTTCGAGAACATGGGCATGACGATGGGGATCATGCCGATCACCGGCATCCCGTTACCGTTCATGTCCTACGGCGGCTCCGCGCTCATCACGTACTTCATCGCCGTCGGCCTCGTCGCCAACGTCCACATGCGCCGCTTCACATAGTTCTGGTCGCCTGCTGCGAGCCCTTCCAGAGGGTGGGGTGGCGAGGAACGCCGCGCAGCGCGCGCCGAGTACCACGGAGCGATGCCCCGGGTTCCGCCTACCGCCAGGTAGACTCACCCGGACATGTCCAACCTCTGGCCGCGGATCGAACCGCTCCTGGCCAAGGTGGAGAAGCCCGCTCGCTACATCGGCATGGAGCGAGGCGCCCTGGCGCCGGATCACCGGCCCGGTCAGGCGGCCTTTCTCCTGATCTATCCCGACACCTACGAGATCGGCCTCCCCAACCAGGGCCTCCAGATCCTCTACGAAATCCTGAACGAGCGCGACGACGCCGTCGCCGAACGCGCCTACGCCCCGTGGACCGATCTCGAGCGCGCGATGCGCAGCACGCGTGTCCCGCTCTTCTCGGTCGACACGCACCGCGCCGCCGCCGACTTCGACGTGCTCGCCTTCAACCTCTCGGCCGAGCTCGTCTCGACGAACCTCCTGAACTGCGTCGACCTCGCCGGCGTGCCGATTCGCGCCGAGCACCGCAAGCCGGAAGATCCGATCGTCATCGCGGGCGGTCACTGCACGTTCAACCCGGAGCCGCTCGCCGACTTCGTCGACGCCTTCGTGATCGGCGACGGCGAAGAGGTGGTCGGGGAGATCGCCGCCGTCGTCGGCGCGTGGAAGCGCGGCGGCCGCGCATCGAGGGAAGCGGTCCTGCGCGACCTCGCGACGATCGTCGGCGTGTACGTGCCGTCGCTCTACGACGTCGAGTACGACGGCCCCGCGCTGCGTTCGATCACGCCGCGCGTGCCCGAAGCCGCGAGCACGGTCGAGAAGCGCACGATCGCCGACCTCGGCGACTGGCCGTATCCGAAGCAGCAGCTCGTGCCGCTCATCGAGGTCGTGCACGACCGGCTGAACGTCGAGATCTTCCGCGGCTGCACGCGCGGTTGCCGCTTCTGCCAGGCCGGGATGATCACGCGGCCGGTGCGCGAACGGCCCGAGGAGCAGGTCCGCACGATGGTGCGCGAGGGCCTCCGCCGCACCGGTTACGACGAGGTCGCGCTCACGTCGCTGTCGAGCGCCGACTTCTCGGGCATCGACCGGGTCGTCGCCGACCTCGTGAACGACCAGGAAGGCACCGGCGGGGTCAGCCTCTCGCTGCCGTCGCTGCGCGTCGACGCCTTCACCGTGGGGATCGCGAGCGAGATCCAGAAGGTGCGTCGCACCGGGCTCACGTTCGCGCCCGAGGGTGGTTCGTGGCGGCTGCGGCAGGTCATCAACAAGTTGATCACCGAGGAAGATCTCTACGCCGCGGTCGACGGCGCGTACTCGAGCGGCTGGCGGCGGGTGAAGCTCTACTTCCTCACCGGGCTGCCCACCGAGACCGACGAAGACACGCTCGGCATCGCGCAGTTGGCGCGCTCGGTGATCGACGTCGGCCGCAAGCACACGAAGAACCCGTCGTGCACGGTGTCGCTCGGTGGCTTCGTGCCGAAGGCACACACGCCGTTCCAGTGGTTCGGGCAGAACGGTGTCGGCGAGCTGCACCGCAAGATCGGCCTCGTGCGCAACGCGCTCAAGGGTCAGCGCGCCGCGCAGCTCAAGTGGCACGACCCCGAAGCGACCTTCGCCGAGGGGCTCCTCAGCCGCGGTGACCGCCGGCTCGGTCGTGTGATCGAGCGCGTGTGGCGCGGCGGTGGCACCTTCCAAGAGTGGTCCGAGCACTTCGACCTCGAGCGCTGGCTCGACGCGCTGCGCGCCGAAGGACTCGACCCCGACTGGTACGTCACGCGCCAGCGCACGCGTGACGAGCTGCTCCCGTGGGAGCACATCCGCGCGGGCCTGCACTCCGATTTCCTCTGGCAGGACTGGCAGGACGCGCTGCGCGAGCACGGGCTCCCCGATTGTCGCTGGACGCCGTGTTACGACTGCGGCGTGTGCACCGGGTACGCCCTCGAGCACGTCGTCGCGTCGACGGTCGCGCCCGCGGGTGGGAGCCAGGGCACCGGGCAGGATCTGTCGCGCGGTGCCGACGTGCCGATTGCGCTCGGCCGCCGTCCCGAACCCGCGATCGCCGGAGACGGCGTCTGATGCGCGGCGACGCGGGTTACGCCGTGCGCGTGAAGTACTCGAAGCAGGGCAAGGTCCGGTGGATCTCGCACCGCGACGTCGCCCGCGCGTTCGAGCGGGCGTTGCGCATCGAGCAGCTGCCGCTCGCGTTCACACTGGGCTTCTCGCCCCGCCCGAAGGTCAGCTTCGGGCTCGCCCTCTCGACGGGGTACGAGAGCGAGGCCGAGTACCTCGACCTCGAGCTGTCCGAACCCGTCGACCTCGAGCCGCTGCCGGAGCGGCTCAACGCGGCCATGCCGATCGGCCTCTCGGTCATCGACGTGGTCGCGCTCGCGGACCGGGCCCCCGCGTTGCAGGAAGTCGTCACCGTGGTCACCTGGCGAGTCGAGGTGACCGGGGACGACGGTGAGCCGGTGCCCGTCGACCTGCTGAGCGAGCTCGTCGCCGCCGCGCGATCCGCGGCGGTGCTCGAGGTCGAGCAGGTGCGCAAGGGACGCGCCTCGATGTCCGACGTCCGGCCCGCGATCCGGAGCCTCGACGTCGTCGATGGCGAGGTCGCGAACATCCCGACACTCGAAATGGAATTGTCGACCCAACCGCGCGGCGCGAAGCCGAGCGAGGTCGTCGCCGCGATCGCGGGCACGCGCCCCGACCCGCCGACGCTCGCGATCGGACGCGCGGTGCGGACCCATCAATGGATCGAGCGCGACGGCGCGCGGTGCGAACCGCTCGACGCCGACACGCGCCCGCACGTACCCGTGGTGCGTGCGTCGTGAGAGAAGGAACCGATGTCCGAGTCCGTCCTCCCCGAGCCCACGCTCCCGGAAGTCGCGGCGAGTGCGCCGCCGGCGCCGGCCGAACCCATCGTCACCGCCGTCCCGTCGTCGAACGGGAGCGACGGGCACCCCGAGGAGCAACCGCCCGGATCCGCTGACGTCGGCGCGACCCCGCGCCCGCTCGGACCCGAAGCCGGGGGCATCGACGGCAAGCCCAAGCCCCGACGCCGTCGCGGCAGCCGTGGCGGTCGCAACCGGAAGCGTCCGACCGGCCCGCGTCCCGAGTCGGCCGTATCGGCCGCGACCGACGACGAGGCCGACGCGGACGCGGCCGACGATAACGACGACGAGACGACGATCGCACCGGGCCGCGAGCAGCGCGGCAACGACTGGACCGACGCCGACGCCGACAGCGGCTACACCGACGACGACGCGCTCGCGGAGGCCCGCGAGGACGCGGACCTGCCGTCGACCGGCGCTCGCCCGCAGGTCGGCGATCGCCGCCCCGCGCCGCCGAAGCCTCAGATCGGCGACAGTCGACCCTCCGCGGCCGGCGGCGCACCCGCGGCGAGCGCGGCCGACGGCGGCGATCCCGACGCACCGAAGAAGCGGCGCCGGCGGCGCGGTGGACGCGGCCGCTCGCGCGCCGGCGCGGGCGCGGGCGGCGAAGGCGCCCGTCCGGCCGGCACGAACGGCAACGGAAGCGGCAGGGGCAATGGGAACGGCAACACCGCGACGCGCGCGAAGGCGACCTACGTCGAAGGCTCGTTCACGATCGCCGAGGACGAGCCGAGCGTGCTCGACCTGCTCGACGACGAGCAGCTGGAGAAGCGGCGGGGCCTGACCCGCAAGGGCCGGCCGACCGGTCGCTACGCGATGGTCGTCCACACCAAGCCGACGGGCGTCTCGCAGATCGCGGTGCTCGAGGGGCGCAATCTCATCGAGCACTACGTGTCCGAGCCCGAGGACGAGATCTGGTCGATCGACGGCAACATCTATCTCGGGCGCGTGCAGAACGTGCTGCCGGGCATGGAGGCGGCCTTCATCGACATCGGCACACCGAAGAACGGCGTGCTGTACCAGGGCGACGTCGCGTTCGACCCGAGCGAGGTCGAGGGCAACGAGAAGCCGCGCATCGAGCGGGTGCTGCGCAACGGTCAGGCGATCATCGTGCAGGTCACGAAGAACCCGATCGGGCACAAGGGCGCGCGCCTCACGCAGGAGGTGAGCCTCGCGGGTCGCTTCGTCGTGATGGTGCCGGCGCAGCCCGAGACGTACGGCATCTCGAAGCGGCTCCCGGACGACGAGCGCAAGCGTCTCCGTCGCATCCTCGATCACCTGCGTCCCGACGACGCAGGCCTCATCGTGCGCACCGCCGCGGAGGGCGCGACCGAGGAGGAGCTCGAGCGCGACATGCGCCGGCTCCGGAACCAGTGGGCGCAGATCTCGCAGCTCGCGAAGACGTCGAAGACGGGTCGTCTCCTCTACAAGGAGCCGCCGCTCGTCACGCGCGTCATCCGCGAGGAGTTCACGAAGGAGTACCGCGCGATCGTCATCGACAGCCGCGAGCTCTACGACGACGTGAAGGGCTACGTCGACGCGGTCGCGCCCGAGCTCGCGGATCGCGTCGAGTTCTACGACGTCGACGCCGAGCCGCTGCCGATCTTCGAGCGCTTCCACGTGCACGAACAGCTGCACAAGGCGCTCGATCGCAAAGTGTGGTTGCCGTCGGGTGGCTCGCTCATCATCGAGCGCACCGAGGCGCTCACCGTCATCGACGTGAACACCGGCAAGAACGTCGGTCGCAGCAACCTCGAGGAGACCGTCTACCGCAACAACCTCGAAGCTGCGGAGGCGGTCGCGCGTGAGCTGCGACTGCGCGACATCGGCGGGATCATCGTCATCGACTTCATCGACATGGAGATCAAGAAGAACCGGGAGGATGTCGAGCGGTCGTTCCGCGAGGCGCTCGCGCGCGACAAGACCCGCACGCAGGTGTTCCCGATCACCGAGCTCGGCCTGCTCGAGATGACCCGCAAACGGGTGTCCGAGGGCCTGGTCGAGGCCTTCTCGGAGACGTGTGAGACCTGCGCCGGCCGCGGCTTCGTCGTCGACGAGGCAATGTTGGAATAGGCCGTATCCATTGGTCGGGCTCGCAAGCTCGCCCGACACGACGCGCGATGGGAGCAGGCGACGTCGCGTGCTCGCTTCGCTCGCCGCTTTCCGGCTTCCGCCGGTCCCCGGCTACACTCACCCGGTTCTTCACCGGCCCAGTTCCGAGGTTTTCGCGCGATGTTCGCAGTGATCAAGACCGGCGGTAAGCAGTACCGCGTCGAGGAGGGCCAGCGGCTCGACGTCGAGAAGCTGCCCGGCGCCGAAGTGTCGCTGCGGCCCGTGCTGCTCGTCGACGGCGACGAGGTGCTCTCGACCGCTTCGCAGCTCGAGGCCGCGTCGGTGAGCGCCCGGGTCGTCGGCGAAGCCAAGGGTCCGAAGATCAAGGGCTTCACGTACAAGAACAAGAGCAACCAGCGGAAGCGCTGGGGGCACCGGCAGCACTACTCGACCATCGAGATCACCGCGATCTCGAAGGCCTGATCGAAGGCTGAGGCGGCACCATGTCGAAGAAGAAGGGCGCGGCGTCGTCGCGTAACGGTCGGGACTCGAACTCGCAGCGGCTCGGTGTGAAGCGCTTCAGCGGCGAGACCGTCACTGCAGGGACGATCATCATTCGTCAGCGGGGCACGAAGTTCCACCCCGGCTTCAACGTGGGCCGCGGTGGCGACGACACACTGTTCGCGACGTCCGACGGTGTCGTGAAGTTCGGCAAGCGCGGCGGCCGCAAGCTCGTCGACATCGTCCAGGGCTGACCTCCCGCGCGTCAGTGGTACTGCGTTCTTCGGCGATACGCCGATAACGCAGTACCACCAAAACC
>DATBAK010000094.1 GCA_036271555.1 Acidimicrobiia bacterium | reverse complement strand
GTCAGGTTCGACGCCATCGAGTTGACGTTGTCGGTGAGGTCCTTCCACGTGCCGCCGACGCCGGGCACGAGCGCCTGGCCGCCGAGCTTGCCCTCGGTGCCGACCTCGCGCGCGACGCGCGAGACCTCGCTGGCGAACGCGTTGAGCTGATCGACCATCGTGTTCAGCGTGTTCTTGAGCTCGAGGATCTCGCCCTTGACGTCGACGGTGATCTTCCGCGACAGATCGCCGCGCGCGATCGCGGTCGCGACGTCGGCGATGTTGCGGACCTGGCCGGTCAGGTTCGACGCCATCGAGTTGACGTTGTCGGTGAGGTCCTTCCACGTGCCGGCGACGCCGGGCACCTGCGCCTGGCCGCCGAGCTTGCCCTCGGTGCCGACCTCGCGCGCGACGCGGCTCACCTCGCTGGCGAACGCGTTGAGCTGATCGACCATCGTGTTGATGGTGTCCTTGAGCTGCAGGATCTCGCCGCGCACGTCGACCGTGATCTTCTTGCCGAGGTCGCCCTTCGCGACGGCGATCGTGACGTCGGCGATGTTGCGCACCTGGTTCGTCAGGTTCGACGCCATCGAGTTGACGTTGTCGGTGAGGTCCTTCCACGTGCCGCCGACGCCGGGCACGAGCGCCTGGCCGCCGAGCTTGCCCTCGGTGCCGACCTCGCGCGCGACGCGCGACACCTCGGAGGCGAAGCCGTTGAGCTGATCGACCATCGTGTTGATCGTGTTCTTCAGCTCGAGGATCTCGCCCTGGACGTCGACCGTGATCTTCTTGCTGAGATCGCCGTTCGCGACCGCGGTCGTCACCTCGGCGATGTTGCGGACCTGGTTCGTCAGGTTCGACGCCATCGAGTTGACGTTGTCGGTCAGGTCCTTCCACGTGCCGGCGACGCCGGGCACCGCGGCCTGGCCGCCGAGCTTGCCCTCGGTGCCGACCTCGCGCGCGACGCGGCTGACCTCGCTGGCGAAGCCGTTGAGCTGATCGACCATCGTGTTGATCGTGTTCTTGAGCGCGAGGATCTCGCCCTTGACGTCGACGGTGACCTTGCGGCCGAGGTCGCCCTTCGCGACCGCGGTCGCGACCTCGGCGATGTTGCGCACCTGGCCGGTCAGGTTCGACGCCATCGAGTTGACGTTGTCGGTCAGGTTCTTCCACACGCCGGCGACGCCCTCGACCTCGGCCTGGCCGCCGAGCTTGCCGTCGGTGCCGACCTCGCGCGCGACGCGCGTGACCTCGGACGCGAAGCCGTTGAGCTGATCGACCATCGTGTTGATGGTGTTCTTGAGCTCGAGGATCTCGCCCTGGACGTCGACGGTGATCTTGCGGCTGAGATCGCCGTTCGCGATCGCGGTCGCGACGTCGGCGATGTTGCGCACCTGGCCGGTCAGGTTCGACGCCATCGAGTTGACGTTGTCGGTGAGGTCCTTCCACGTGCCGGCGACGCCGGGCACCGCGGCCTGGCCGCCGAGCTTGCCCTCGGTGCCGACCTCGCGCGCGACGCGCGACACCTCGCTCGCGAAGCCGTTGAGCTGATCGACCATCGTGTTGATCGTGCTCTTGAGCTCGAGGATCTCGCCCTTGACGTCGACCGTGATCTTGCGGCTGAGGTCGCCCTTCGCGACCGCGGTCGTGACCTCGGCGATGTTGCGCACCTGGCCGGTCAGGTTCGACGCCATCGCGTTCACGTTGTCGGTCAGGTCCTTCCACGTGCCGGCGACGCCGGGCACGAGCGCCTGGCCGCCGAGCTTGCCCTCGGTGCCCACCTCGCGCGCGACGCGGCTCACCTCGCTCGCGAAGCCGTTCAGCTGATCGACCATCGTGTTGATCGTGTTCTTCAGCTCGAGGATCTCGCCGCGGACGTCGACCGTGATCTTGCGGCTGAGATCGCCGCGCGCGACCGCGGTGGTCACCTCGGCGATGTTCCGGACCTGGCCGGTCAGGTTCGACGCCAGGCCGTTGACGTTGTCCGTCAGGTCCTTCCACGTGCCGGCGACGCCGGGCACGACGGCCTGGCCGCCGAGCTTGCCCTCGGTACCGACCTCGCGCGCCACGCGCGTGACCTCGGACGCGAAGCTGCGCAGCTGCTCGACCATCGTGTTGATGGCCTCCTTGAGCTGCAGGATCTCGCCGCGCACGTCGACGGTGATCTTCTTGCTGAGATCGCCCGACGCGACGGCGATCGTCACCTCGGCGATGTTGCGGACCTGCGCCGTCAGGTTGCCGGCCATCTGGTTCACCGACTCGGTGAGGTCCTTCCACACGCCGGACACGCCCTTGACCTGCGCCTGGCCGCCGAGCTTGCCCTCGGTGCCGACCTCGCGCGCGACGCGCGTCACCTCGCTGGTGAACACGCTCAGCTGGTCGATCATCTTGTTGACGAGCTGCGCGCTGCGCAGGAACTCGCCCTCGAGCGCGCGGCCGTCGACGTCGAGAGACATCGACTGCGTCAGGTCGCCCTTGCCGACCGCGCCGACCGCGCGCGTGACCTCGGTGGTCGGCCACACGAGGTCGCCGATCAGCGTGTTGAGCGCGTCGACCTCGTCGTCCCAGCCGCCGCTCGCGCCGGGCACGCGCAGGCGCTCCTTGAGCTTGCCCTCCTTGCCGACGACGCGGCACACGCGCGCGATCTCGGCAGACCGGCGCTCGCTGATCGCGAGGATGTCGTTGAACGCGTCGGCGATCTTGCCGGCGATGCCGGTGTGGTCGCCCGGCAGGCGCATCGAGAAGTCGCCGGCCTTGTAGCGGAGCAGGATGCCCAGGAGCGCACGCTCGAAGCCGTCGGTCACCGCCGCTCGGGGCGACCCGAGCAGGGCCGAGCTGGCGGACGCGGTCGGTGAACCGTCGGACGGATCTAAGGTGTCGGTCATGGGGCGCTCCTCACCTGGCAAGCGGGATACCACCGACGCCGCAGCGAAGTAGCTGCAATCAAACGTGCTTCGCGGCGCACCTGTGGCACAGGCGCACGTACCGCGCGCGGGCGCACGGTCGGCGAGATTCCAGGACTTACAGTCCGAGAAGGTCTGACATCGCCGGCGCCGACGTCACGGTCGCGAGGCGCGGCAAGCCGAGGATGTCCTCGACCGTCGCGAGGTAGCTCGAGTGCGTGTACGCGACCGCCGAGGTCGTGCCGGCCTTCGCGAGGTGCGGCGACACCACGATCATCGGGATCAGGTCGGCGTCGTCGCCGTTGCGACCCTCGGCCTCGTCCCACGTGATGAACAGGACGCCGCCGTTCTTGAAGCCATCGCTCGCGAGGATCGCGGGCACGTGCGTCGACATCCAGGTGTCGCTCGTCGTCAGCGCGCCGACCGGATCGGTGGTCGGGTTGTGGCCATCGTCGATCAGGTTCGGCGAGATCCACATGTAGCGATACGTGTTCGCCGCGAGGTCGGCGGCGAAGCTCGTGAAGTCGACGTTCGTCGCGGCGCACAGGCCGTTCGAGCCCATCTGCTGGTCGCTGAAGTACAGGAACGGATCGTGGCGAGGCGCGTAGTTGCCGTCGTCGGTGAGCTTGCACGGCGTCGCCTCGCCGTCCTGGTACGACCGCCACGGGACGCCGGCGGCCTCGAGCTGCGTCGCGAGGTTCGCCGCCGCGGACGGGAAGTACGGCACCTGCGTCGGCGACACGTCGATGATCCCCGGGTACTGGTTGTCGCCGCTGATCATGTGCAGGTAGTTCGGCGTCGACGGGTGCCCGGTGTCCTTGTAGTTGGTCGCGAGCGCGTACTGCGCGATCAGCGAGTTGAGATACGGCGCGTTCGACGACCCGACGACCTCCTTGTAGTCGTGGTTCTCGAGCACGATCGTGAAGACCGTCGCGCTGCCGAAGCCGCTGCCGCTGCCGCTACCGCTGCCACTGCCGGTGCCGTCGATCGCGCCGCTGTCGCGGCCGCCGCCGCCGTGGCCATCGACCGACGCGGCGTCCACCTGGCCGCCCGGGTGCGACGAGCTGCATCCCACCGCCAACATCACGGCCGCGATCGCGTGAGTCCTCATGGGCTCGCGTCGTATCGCGAGTCCGCACCGCGTCCTAGCGAGAAAGCTGGGCCTGGAGCTCGAGCGAGTTCGAGAACGTCTGCAGCTCGGCCACCTTGCTACTTTTTGCCTCGATGATGTCGACGAAATGCAGCGCCACGCGCTGGTTCGCCGGCTTGTACGTGCCGCGCAGCGTGCCCGCGGAGATCACGTATCCGCCGACGCACCACTGATGATCGAGCGGCAGCTGCGTGAAGTCGGGGAACGTCGCGAGGTAGCCGTCGAACAGGTTCTTCGCGGTCGTGATGCCGATCGCCGACCGCGGCGCCGTCTTGTCGTCGAACACCGACTGCTCGGTGAAGAACGCGAGCACGTCGGCCTCGCGCTTGGCGTCGAGCGCGACGTACAGCGGCTTGATCGCGGCGAGCGTGTCGGCGTCGTCGGCGAGCGGCGCGACCACGTTGATCGACGACGGCACGTCGGGTGGCGCGCGGAAGCTGCCCTCGGGCGCGCTGCCGGACAGCTGCGCGGCGACCGTCGCGCCGTCGGCGAGCAGGTCGAGCTCGCGGAGCTGGTCGTCCGCGGTGAACGTCGCGATCGCGACGCCGTCGGTGCCGGCGCGGCGGTTCGTGGGCTTGGCGCCCGCGAGCGAGCCGGTGTTCGTGCCGGTCCACGCCCACGTGGCGACGTAGGTGTCGTCGCTGACCTGCCAGGCGCGCGCGAAGCCGACGCGCAGGTCGGGGAACGCGTCGAGCAGCGTCTGCGCGCCGGCCGCGATCGCGTCGCGGCCGACGTCGTCGCGGAGCGGGACGCGGCGGCTGATGCCGTCGGGCGCGAACAGCGCCGCGTAGCGCTTGGCGTCGTGCGACGACAGCGCGTCGCCGATCGCCGCGAGCAGCTTGGGCGCCAGCGGCGTCCGCGACGGCGGAGGTGGCGGCTGCGACGGCCGCGCGCCGCTGCCCGAGCCGCCGCCGCCGGTCGCCGAGCCGGTGCTCGAGCCCGATCGTGACGAACCGTTGCAACTCGCCGCGACGACGAGCACGAGAGTGAGCGCGATGCGCATGACTAGACACTAGTGCGAACACGACGCGCATGCACGCGCGCGACACGGTAAATTATCCTGCAAATCGTGCATGTTACAGGCGCTGCCGCCATGGGTGCGCAGACCCGCCGGGTCGCCCCATATCCCACCTTCACTCCCCATTTTTCAGATACTGAATCTCCAACTCTGCACGATGCCGTGATGTGGAGAGCGGTACGTCGCTTGCTGAAGCGATGGTCCGCCATGCTCAGCAAACCACTTCGCCGCGCCACCGTCGGCTTGTTGTCGCTCGTCGCCGCCTGCACCGTGAGCGCGGGCGGAGACGAGACGTCGACCCTGAACGTCGAGTTCAACCCGATGTTCTCGGGCTTCGACGGCGTCCACACCTATCAAGTCCCGTCGACGATCGGCAACGCCGACGTCACCGGCATCACGAACGTGAGCTGGTCGGCGTCGGATCCGTCGATGGTCGACCTCCAGCCGCAGTCCGACGGCATCAGCGTCATGATCACGACCAAGAAGGCCGGCACCGTCGACATCACGGCGTCGACCGCCGACGGCGGCGTCGGCAAGACGACGCTGACCATCACCGCGTTCACGCCCGACGACTGGACTACAGGCCAGACTCGCTACAACTCGGGTGCTGTCATCATGGGCGGCGGCGGCCACGGCCACGGCTCCGGCGACGGCTCGGACGGCAGCGCCGACATGGACAAGTACGTGCAGTGCACGAGCTGCCACGACCCGGCAGTCGCGGCCGGCATGGTCGGCAGCGCCTCGGAGGGCCGCACGATCGAGCACACGCCGGAGCAGACCGGCGGCTTCACCGACGACCAGATGCGGGGGATCTTCCTCGACGGCGAGCTGCCGAAGAGCGACGCGAACCCGATCAACATGAGCCCGCAGCGGTTCATGAGCTTCCACACCTGGCAGGCGTCCGACGACGAGGCCACCGGCCTGCTCGCGTTCCTGCGCTCGCTGACGCCGACCTCGCAGGGCGAGTTCGACTACGGCGGCCACGGCGGCGGCGGCAGCGGTGGCGGCGGCCACGGCGGCGGCGGCGGTGGTGGCAGCGGCGGTGGCAGCGACTCGGGCAGCGGCAGCGGTAGCGACTGATGCGCGCGGCGACGCTCCTCGCGTGCGCGTGCGCGGTCGTCGCCGGCTGCGGCGGCGGGCGCGACGCCCACGACCGCACGGCGGCCGACGCCGCGACCGACGCGCCGGGCGCCGACGCGGTCCCGTCGGACCTCGCCGACACCGGCCTCTACAGCGACCTCGCGTCGCAGACGCTCGCGCCCGGCGTTCACCCGTACACACCCGCGTTCTCGCTGTTCGCCGACGGCGCGCTCAAGTCGCGCTGGATCTTCCTGCCGCCCGGCGCGCAGATCGACGCGTCGAACCTCGACGACTGGACGTTCCCGGTCGGCACGAAGCTGTGGAAGGAGTTCCGCCACGACATCACGCGGCCCGACGGCAGCGTCGCGCCGGACCAGCGCATCGAGACCCGCATGCTGTGGAAGCGCGGCGACACCGACTGGGCGATGGTCGCGTACGTGTGGTCGACCGACCAGACAACGGCGACGCTCGCGTCGGAGATCACGCCGCCGCCGGTGCCGTTCCCCGGCACGACGGACTACGAGGTGCCGGTGCTGCGATGCAAGACGTGTCACGACGGCCGGCGCGACAAGGTGCTCGGGTTCGAGCTCGCGCTGCTCGCCGCGCCCGAGGCCGACCAGGCCGGGATGACGTGGAGCGAGCTGCAGGCCGAGCACCTGGTGCAGGACGGCCTGCCGGACGCGAGCCGGCTGCAGTTCCTGCCGGCGGTGACCGCGGCCGGCTCGGGCTCGGATGCCGGCTCGGGCTCGGATGCCGGCTCGAACGCCGGCTCGAACGCGCCCTCGCAGGTCGCGCTCGAGCGCGCCGCGATCGGCTACCTGCACGTCAACTGCGGCATCGCGTGCCACCACGCGAGCTCCGGCCAGGTCGTCCCGTTCTTCATGCGCCTCGAGGTCGGGTCCGCCGGCGCGTTCCCGCAGACCATCGCCGACACGACCGCGTTCCAGACCGCCGTCGACGTGCCGTCGCTGTTCGTGCCCGCGAGCGACTCGTCGATCAGCTTCCGCATCCGCCCGACCGACCCGGCGCGCAGCACGCTGTCGTACCGGATGGGCGTGCGCACCGGCCTGACCGGCGGCGGCGAGCAGATGCCGCCGATCGCGACCCACGAGATCGACCGCGACGGCCTCGCGCTGATCGACGCCTGGATCGCGTCGATGACGGCGGCGCCCTACCCCGCGCCGAGCCCGTAGCGATTCTCGGGAAGATCCGCGTCGGCCCGCGTTTCAGCGGGCATGACGAACCTGTCCCGCCTGCTGGCGCTGTCGCTGTCCCTGCCGGTCGCCGCGTGCGCCGTCGATCCCGGCGCCACCTCGCCGGATCCATCGGCGCCCGCGCGCGTGCACCGCGAAGGCGGCGTCGCCTTCGATCTCACCACCGGCGTCGTGTCCGCCGACTCGCCCGCGCCGACCATGCCCGCGATCGGGACGGTCACCACGCCCGAGGTGCTGCCGCCCGACGCATCGGCGCAGCCCGACGAGATCATGGGCGCCGACGGCCGCACGCAGGTGTCACCGACGACCGCGTACCCGGCGCGCGCGCGCGTGCGCATCGTCGTCGAGTTCTCCGACGGCTACGAGGCCGACGCGTCGGGCCACATGGTCGGCAACAAGTACGTGATCACCGCGGGCCACGTCGTCTACAGCGCCGACCACGGCGGCTGGGCGACCGAGCTGTTCGCGTTCCCGGGCGAGAACGGCAGCTCGAAGCCGTACGCCGCGATGGGCGTGAACTTCCGCACGACCGAGGGCTGGGTCGACGACCAGGACGACGACGTCGACTACGCGCTCGTCACGCTCGACAGCGCCGTCGGCAACCAGACCGGCTGGTTCGGCCTCGCGACGTTCAGCGACGACTTCTTCGACAACAACCCCGACGTCGAGCTCGCCGGCTACCCGGCCGACAAGCCGTTCGGCACGCAGTGGGGCGAGGCCGGCCCGATCGTCGACAACAGCGACGACTGCCTGTTCTACAACATCGATAGCGCCGGCGGAGACAGCGGCGCCGGCATCGCGCTCGACTTCAACGGCTCGCACGTCGTGACCGGCGTCCACCACGGCACCGGCTACTACTGGCTGTCGTACTACAACCAGGCGACGCGCATCACCAACGCGCGGCTCAACCAGATCGTCGGCTGGATCCAGAGCGGGACGTAGCACCGGCTCGTTACATCGCGCCGGCGCGCCGACTCGCGCGCGAGTTGCGATTCGCTGTAACACGCCGCGTGCGTGGACCCGCGTGGTTAGCGCGGCACGGCGGTCGCAATCACCGCGCGCATGACCATCGCCGTCGCGTGGACGCGGCTCGAGCCTCGCCGGACCGACGTCCTGTTCGTCCGCGCCGACCCGAACGGCGTGCTCGCGAGCGACCGCATCGCCGGCCTCGCGCGCGGCCCCGACGGCTCGCTGTTCGCGGCGCGCCTCGGCTACGATCGCGCCGCAGGTGTGGCTCGCCGGCCGCGACGGCAGCCGCGGCCGGCGGCGCTACGGGTGGACGAGGATCCCGTGACTTTGCGCTGCGACGAACTGCGCCCCGCCCTGCGTCGCGAACACGTGCGGCGTGCCGAACTCCGAGCCCGTGTCCTCGTAGTTCCACACCGTCCCGTCGAAGCGATAGGTCGACGTGTCGCCGGCGTTCGAGAACACGAGGTTCGTCGGGCTGATCGCGACCAGGCCGCCCTCGCCGTTCGCGGCCTCGGTCACCGGGTTGACGTGGAACACGCTGCCGTCGCCGAGCACCTGCTCGGTGACCTCGGTCCAACCCGACGCGCCGAGCTCCCACATCGCCGCGACGCCCTTGCACGACTCGTCCGACGGGATCCACGGCAGGCCACCGACGCCGACCACCTGCCCGAGCTCCATCAGCTGGCCCTCGGGGCCGGTGCACTGCGCCGCCGGGAACGCGACCGGCGTGAACACCGTCGGGTTCGCGGCGTCCCACGTCATCACCGCGCGGCCCTGGCCGACCAGCCACACGTGCGTCGCGTCCTGCGCCCAGAACGACGTCAGCGGCTTGGCGAGCGGCGTCGTCGCGACGTCCTGCCACGCGCCGCCGACGAAGTGACGCGACGTGCCGCTCGCCGTGAACGCCCACGCCTCTCCGGGCCCGACGACGTCGACCAGGCCGAGGCCGACGAGCGAGTCGCGCGTGCCGGTCTCGATGACCTGTTGCGACCACGCGCTGCCGTCGAAGTGCAGCGCGACGGTCTGGTAGGTCGTCGCGTCGAGCTGCTCCTGCGCCGACGCGAACAGCTCGTCGGGCTGGCCCTTGCCGAGGCTGTCGCCGGTGAGGCCCTGCACCGCGACGAAGTGGCCGGTGTCGAGGCCGGCGTCGCCGGTGAGGTCGTCGGACAAAAAGCCGTCCCAGTGGAACAGCTCGCCGTCGTCCGCGAAGAACAGGTCGCCGGCCTCGGTGCCCCACATGCCCTCGAAGGTCTCGAACGGCGTCGCGAGGACCGGCGCGAGCGTCGACGTGCCGTGCATCGTGTACAGCGCCGAGCTGCGGCCGGTGATCCACCACGTGCCGCCGATGATCTGCGCCGACAGCACCGACGGCTCGGTCGCGCCCGACACCGGCGTCAGCGTGAACACCGAGCCGTCCCAGTGCAGGACCGCGCCGCCGTTCGACGGCGTGTACCACGACACGTCGCTGCTCGAGACGTAGCCGGCGGCCAGCAGCGGCTGGTCCGCGCCGACGCCCGCGGGCAGCGCGACGACCGTGAACGCCGAGCCGTCGTAGTGCGCGAGCTCGGCGTCGCCGCTGACCCACACGTCGCCGGGCGCGCCCATCCAGCCGGCGAGCGTGTCGCCCGTGTGGAGCTCGGTCCACGAGGTGTCGTTGTTGTAGTGCCACTCGCCGCCGATCGTCGTCAGGTAGATGTCCGTCGACGACGTGCCCCAGATCTTGCCGAGGAAGCACGCGCACGGCCCGGTGATGATGCTGCGCGTGCCGGCGTGCCAGCGCTCGACCACGCCGGTGCTGAGCGTCGCGTAGAGATCGCCGGTGTCGGGCGCGGACCACAGCGTGTTGATGAACGTGCTGCCGCTCAGCGGCTGCGACTCGACGATCGTCCACTGCGAGCCGTCCCAGTGCTCGAGCGACGTGCCGTAGGTCAGCCACATGTCGTGCGCCGACGTGCCGGCGATCGAGAACACGCGCTCGGCGGGTGGCACGCTCGGATCGACCGGCAGCGTGTGCGACGTCCACGACCGGCCATCCCACTGCAGCGCGAGCTCCCAGCCGGTGATCCAGACGTTGCCGGCGTCGGTGGCGAACACGTTGTCGAAGTCGTTGCCGCTGGGCGTGGGGAGCAGCCAGCACCAGCCGTAGCTCGAGCACAGGCCGGGCATCTGCTGGATCGCCGCGAACGGGTCGGCGGCGGAGCCCGAGCCCGAGCCGGCGTCCCGGGCGGCGTCGGCCGCGGCGTCGACCGCGGCGTCCGGAGCCGCGACCGGGCCTGCGTCGGTGTGCGCGCGCTCGTGCGGAGAGCCACACCCGGCGGCCATCGCTACGGCGACCACGAGCCAGGACTTCAGCAGCGTTGCCATCGTCCCCACGATAGCGTTAGTTTCAACTCATATGGTGAAGCTCCTCGCCGTCGATGACGACGAGGCCGTGCTGCGGAGCTACCGCAACGGTTTCGGGCACAGCGTCGCCGTGTTCACGACCACGACCGGGTCGGACGCGGCCACGATCGCGCGCGCGCAGCGTCCCGAGCTGATCGTCACCGACCTGCGCCTCCGCAACGAGTGGGGGATCCTGCTGATCCGGCAGCTGCGCGCACTGCTGCCGACCTCGCGCATCGCGCTGGTCAGCGGGTTCGTGTCGGCGGGCTCCGCGGTGTCCGCGATCCGCGCGGGCGCCGACCTCGTCATCCCGAAGCCGGCCCGGCCGCGCGAGATCCTGCGCGAGCTCGAGGCCACGCTCGGCGACGGCGACGGCGGCGACGGCGAGCCGCCCGAGCCGTTCCCGACGCTCGCCAGCATCGAGTGGGAGCACATCCTGCGCGCGCTCGAGGAGTCGGGCGGCAACGTGTCCGGCGCCGCGCGCCTGCTCGGGCTGCGGCGGACCTCGCTGCAGCGCAAGCTCAAGCTCCGCCGGCGATCGCAGAGCTGACCGTGGCGACCACACACCTCCGCATCGTCGCGGTCAGCGACGTCTACGTGCTCGACAACCTGCCGCGCCTGGCGACGCTCGTCCAGCAGGCGCGCGCCGGCTGCGACCGGCTCGTGGTCGCGCTGCCCGGCGACTTCCTGGCGCCGAGCGTGCTGTCGAGCCTCGACAACGGCCACGGCATGGTCGCGTGCCTGAACGCGGTCGGGGTCACGCACGTGACGTTCGGCAACCACGAGGACGACGTCCCGCACCGCGCGCTGCTCGCGCGCATCGACGAGCTCCACGCGATGTGGCTCGGCAGCAACGTGCACCTGCCCGAGCGCAGCCTGCCCGACCACGACATCCTCGAGCTCGGCGCGGTGCGCGTCGGCATGTTCGGCGTCGTGCTGTCCGACCCGCTGATGTTCCGCGGCAAGCCGTTCTCCGCCGCGGTCGACGACCCGCACGACGTCGCGGTGCGCGAGGTCGCGCGGCTGACCGGCGACGACCGCTGCTCGTGGGTCGTCGCGCTGACGCACCAGGAGGTCGCGGCGGACCGCAAGCTCGCGCACGACCTGCGCGGCCGGCCGGTGTTCGTGATCGGCAGCCACGAGCACGTGCCGTACGACGAGGTCGTCGACGGGATCCGCCTGATGAAGGCCGGCGCGGACGCGACGCGCGCGATCATCGTCGACGCGGTGTGGAGCGATCCGGCGGCGCCGCCCGACGTCACCGCGCGGCTCGAGCCGGTCGCCGGCTACGCCGTCGATCCCGCGGTGCACGGGCTCGTCGAGCTGCACATGGCTCCGGTCTACGCGCTCGCGCAGGCGACGCTGCTCGACCTGCCGCCGGGCGAGGTGCTGTCGTCGGTCGGCGCGCGCGCGAAGCAGACCTCGATCGGCGAGCTCGTGTGCTCGCGGATCCGCGACGTGCTCGGCGCCGACGCGTGCGTGTTCAACGCCGGTGGCATCCGCGCGGCGCGCGACTACCACGACCGCTTCACCTACGGCGACCTCGAGGCCGAGGTGCCGTTCGACAACGAGATCGTGATCGTGCCGATGCCGGGCCGGGTGCTCGCCGACGCGATCGCGAGCTCGCGCGCGGGCGCGCCGTCCGAGCACGGCGCGTTCCTGCAGGTCGACGACGGCGTGCGCGTCGACGGCTCCGGCGGCCCCGCGGGGTCGCGGATCACCGCGATCGCGGGCGCGCCGTTCGACCCCGCGCGCGTCTACCGCGTCGCGACCGTGCGCGAGCTGTGCTTCGGCCTCGATCGCATCGAGCCGCTGGTCGCGTTCGCGCAGGCGCACCCCGACGCCGTGCCGCTGCCCGGCGGCGCGCGCACGCCCAAGGAGCTGCTCGTGCGGTCGTTCGCGCTGGCGCTGTGGAAGCAGCTCGGCGGGTTCGCCGCGCTCGACGCGAACGGCGACGGCAAGGTCACGCCGTCCGAGCTCGCCGAGGCGCTCGCGCGCGCGCACCCCGGCGCGTCGGCGCTGGTCGCCGACCTCGTGCTGCGCGCGCTCGACGAGAACCACGACGGCTCGGTGTCCGCGGACGAGGCGTCGCGCGAGCGCTGACCCGCGCCGCGCCTGACCGATGTCAGGTTTCTACACGATCGACCGCCAGCTCTCGTAACAGACCGCAGGCATGATGCAGCCTGGATGAATGACCTCGCCGTCTCTGCGACGAGCCTCGTCAAGACGTTCGGCACCACGCGCGCGGTCGACGGCATCGACCTCGAGGTCCGCCGCGGCCAGGTGTTCGGCGTGCTCGGCCCCAACGGCGCCGGCAAGACGACGATGCTCAAGATGCTCGCGACGCTGCTGCCGATCGACGCCGGGCGCGCGACGATCCTCGGCGTCGACGTCGCCGCCGACCCGCACCGCATCCGCCAGCTGATCGGCGTCACCGGCCAGTACGCGTCGGTCGACGACACGCTGACCGGCCGCGAGAACCTGCAGCTGTTCGGGCGGCTGCTCGGCCTGTCGCGGGCCGGCGCGCGCGCGAAGGGCGACGAGCTGCTCGCGAGCTTCGGCCTCACCGACGCCGCCGACCGCCCGATCAAGAAGTACTCCGGCGGCATGCGGCGCCGGCTCGACCTCGCGGCGTCGCTGATCAGCCAGCCGCCGCTGCTGTTCCTCGACGAGCCGACGACCGGCCTCGATCCGCGCACGCGCGGCCAGATGTGGGAGACGATCCGCCGGCTCGTCCGCGACGGCGCGACCGTGCTGCTGACGACGCAGTACCTCGACGAGGCCGACCAGCTCGCCGATCGCATCGCGGTCATCGACCGCGGCAAGAAGGTCGCCGAGGGCACGCCCGACGAGCTCAAGGCGAGCGTCGGCACGTCGACGCTGCACGTCCGGCTCGCCGACCGCGAGCATACGGCGCGCGCGGCCGAGCTCGTCGAGCAGCTGATCGGCGACAAGCCGGTGCTCACGCCCGAGGCCGGCGGGCTCAACATCCCGCTCGCCGACGCGAACCGCGCCGCCGACGTGCTGATCGCGCTGCGCCAGGCCGGGCTCGGGATCACGACCGCGAGCGTGCGCCAGCCGACGCTCGACGAGGTGTTCCTCGCGCTGACCGGCCACCACAGCGAGACCGAGGAGACGCCCGATGAGTAACCCGAGCAACGCCGTCTCGCAGACGCTGGCGATGGCCGGCCGCGCGCTGATCAAGATGCGCCGCAACCCGGAGCAGTTCTTCGACGTCACGCTGCAGCCGCTGCTGTTCACCGCGATGTTCACGTACATCTTCGGCGGCGCGGTCGCCGGCAGCACCGAGAGCTACCTGCCGCTGATCATCCCCGGCATCCTCGCGCAGACCGCGCTGACCGCGTGCATGGCCACCGGCATCCAGCTCCGCGAGGACATGGACAAGGGCGTGTTCGACCGCTTCCGGTCGCTGCCGATCTCGCGCATCGCGCCGCTCGCGGGCCCCGCGATCGCCGACCTCGTGCGCTACGCGATCGCGGCGACGCTGACGATCGTCGTCGGGCTCGCGATGGGATATCGGCCGGGCGGCGGCGTCCCGGGCGTGCTCGGCGGCTGGCTGCTGATCGTGTTCGCGGCGTGGTCGCTGGGCTGGATCTTCACGTGGTTCGGCACGATCGCGCGCAGCGCGCAGGCGGTGCAGGGCTTCTCGATGATGATCATGTTCCCGCTGTCGTTCCTGTCGAACGCGTTCGTGCCGGCGCAGACGATGCCGGGCTGGCTGCAGGCGTTCGTGAGCGTCAACCCGGTGACGCTGGTGATCGACGCGTGCCGCGATCTCATGAACGACGGCCGGCTGACCTCGAACGTGCTGTGGGCGGTCGTCGGGTGCATCGGCGTGGTCGCGATCTTCGCGCCGCTCGCGGTGCGGTCGTACAGCCGCAAGCTGTAGCCGGCCTCACGCGGCGGCCTTCGCCGCGGCGACGTCCTGCGCGTCGTCGATCGGCAGGTCGCTGCCGTCGACCAGGCCGTCGCGCAGGAAGTGGCGCTCGAGGCGGCGCGCCATCGCGTCGAGGATCACGAACTCGTCGTAGCCGACGTCGAGCGCGAGGATCTCGTGATACGCGCCGCGCAGCTTCGGGCACAGCGCGCGACCGTCGGCGCCGCGCGTGGACTGCTTCGCGAGCGACGCCAGCACCTGCTGCACGTGCTGCGCGTCGGGCTCCGCCACCAGGTACGCGTGCGCGTCGAGCTGCGTGCGGCCGAACATCGATCGCACGCGCGCGACCTTCGAGGCCTCGCCGCGGATCAGCAGATCCGCCGGGTACAGGTACAGCTCGAGGCCCGGCGCGGTCACCCGGCGCAAGGTCGGCGCCACGAACGCCGACACCGTGCCGCGCGCGAAGCCGCGCATGATCGTGGTGGCGAGCACCATGTGGCGCGGCACGTCGCTGATGCGCGCGTGCAGCCCTGCCCGCTCGACCGCGTCCGCGAGCTCGCGCAGCACGGCGTCGTAGTCGCCGTCGTGCGGCTGCACGTAGACGTGGTCGTCGGACCACCGGCGCACGATCGACGCGACCTTGAGGACCGGCACCGTGATCGCCACGACCACGAACGCGGCGAAGAAGCCGAGCGCGGTCGCGTACCCGGTGACCGCCGCGCGCGGCAGGCTGCCGCGGCGCACCGGCGCGGCGAGGTGCACGAGGATGCCGACCGCGAGCGGCGCGGCCACCGCGAGCGACAGCCAGATGATGCGCAGCACGGTGTCGCCGAGCCAGTCGTGCAGCGGCACGAACGCGATCGCCCACGCCGCCACGCCCGGGAGCGCGGTGCCGAGCACGAACAGCGGCCAGATCAGCGACACCAGCAGCGCGGCGGTGACGAGCACCTGCTGGCGGCGCTGGAGCTTGCCGAACAGCGCGGTGATCGACCACCCGAAGATGGCCTGCACGATGTTGTTGGCCTGGCGCGCGAGGTAGCTGAGCAGGAAGGTGACGACGGCCATGCGCTTCGAGACTGCAACTCGTGCTCCGCGCGCTCGGCGATCGCTCCCGGCGCGCCGCACGTGCGCTCGCGCTCGATGTGCCGACCATTCGCAGATCTGCGGCGGATCTGCTCGGAAAAGCCCGTTCACGCTGGCATGCGTTCCGCATGGCGGGCTGCCGTGGCAGTTCACGAAGCGCGTCTCGGGCCGAGCTGGCGTCCCTTCTTCGGGCTGAACGGCACGACCGCGCTGCTCGTCGTGCGCGATCCCGACGCCGCCGATCACGTCGTGCGCCGGCTCGCCGCCACCGAGTGCCGCGTCGTGGTCGCGCGATCGACCGAGGACGCGCTGGCTCGCCTGCGCAGCGCTCGCCCCGACGTCGTGGTGTCGGAGCTCGAGCTGCCCGACGGCGACGGCATCCGCCTGATGCGCCGGCTGCGTGCGCGCACGCCGGCCGACGGTGGAACCACGCCGGCCGTCGCGCTGCTGTCGCCGACCAGCCACCACCTCGCGACGCGCGCGCTGCTCGCCGGTTACCAGGCCGCGATCGCGTTCGACGCCACCGCGATCGAGCTGCTGCTCGCGGTCGCGGACGCCCACGGCCGCCATGTCGGCCGCGCGGACGCCGGTCCGCGCGCGCGTACGCTCGCGTCCTGACCCGCGCGCTGCCGCTGCCTGATCACCGGCGCGGCGCGACCACTGCGTGCCCCGCTGCACGGGGCATCCCGTCGCCGTCGCGCGCCGTCGCGTCACCGGCGCGGGACATCCGTGCGCTCGCGCGCGCTCGCGCGCGGCCGGCCGCGCCTCGAAAACGCGAGGGATCTCAGCGATCCCGCCTCCGCGGTCCGCGATGACTGTCTCGCTCGCGCGCACCGCGCGCCAGCGCACTCGTGGTGCGACAGCTGCGCTCGGTAAGGTGCTGACAATGCTGCACGGGCGATTCGGCGCAGCTCTTGAAATAGTCGCCGTTCGTCGCTGACCTGCTCCGAGGTTTTCCGTGACCGTCTCGCCATCGACTACCACACGTAAACGTTCGCGTTCCTCGCCGCGCTCGCCGCGCTCGCCGCGCTCGCCGGCCGAGGCTCCCGGCATCGTCAAGGTCCCGTCCGGCATCGACGGCCTCGACCAGATCACCGGCGGCGGCCTACCCGGCGGCCGCACCACGCTGGTGTGCGGCGGTGCCGGCTGCGGCAAGACGCTGTTCGGGCTCGAGTTCCTCGTCAACGGCGCGCGCGATCACGGCGAGGCCGGCGTGTTCCTCGCGTTCGAGGAGACCGCCGACGAGCTCACCCAGAACGCGTCGTCGCTCGGCTTCGAGCTCGACCAGCTGACCGCGCGCAAACTGCTCGCGATCGACTTCGTCAAGGTCGACCGCAGCGAGATCCAGGAGGCCGGCGACTACGACCTCGAGGGTCTGTTCGTCCGCATCGCCCACGCGATCGACTCCGTGAAGGCGACGCGCGTCGTGCTCGACACGCTCGAGGCGCTGTTCGCCAGCTTCGAGAACGAGGCGCTGCTGCGGTCCGAGCTGCGCCGCCTGTTCCGCTGGCTCAAGGACCGCGGCGTCACGTCGGTCATCACCGCCGAGCGCGGCGAGGGCACGCTGACGCGCTACGGCCTCGAGGAGTACGTGTCCGACTGCGTGATCTCGCTCGACAACCGCGTCGTCGACCAGGTGTCGACGCGCCGGATGCGGATCGTGAAGTATCGCGGCACCGCGCACGGCGCGAACGAGTACCCGTTCCTCATCGACGAGCACGGCTTCTCCGTGCTGCCGGTGACCAGCCTCGGCCTCGAATACGAGGTGTCGACCCAGCGCGTGTCGACCGGCGTGCCGGCGCTCGACTCCATGCTCGAGGGCGGCGGCTACTTCCGCGGCTCGAGCGTCCTGGTGTCGGGCACCGCGGGCACCGGCAAGAGCAGCCTCGCGGGCATGTTCGCGGACGCGAGCTGCCGCCGCAAGGAGCGCACGCTGTACTGCGCGCTCGAGGAGTCGAGCGCGCAGGTGTGCCGCAACATGCACTCGATCGGGCTCGACCTCGACAGCTGGATCGCCAACGGCATGCTCACCATCCAGGCGTCGCGCCCGACCGTGTTCGGCCTCGAGCAGCACCTCGTCACCATCCACAAGATGATCGAGAGGCTCCAGCCGCGCGCGATCGTCATCGACCCGATCTCGAGCCTGATCACGGCGGGCAACGCCGCCGAGGTCAAGTCGATGCTCGTGCGGCTGTTCGACTTCCTGAAGATGAAGCAGATCACCTGCCTCGTCACGTCGCTGATGACGCCGAAGGGCTTCGAGGAGACCGAGATCGGCATCTCGTCGCTGATCGACACCTGGTTCCAGGTCCGCGACATCGAGATCGCGGGCGAGCGGACGCGCGGGCTGTACCTCGTGAAGTCGCGCGGCATGGGGCACTCGAACCAGGTCCGCGAGTTCCTGATCACGTCGCACGGGGTCGACCTGATCCCGGTGGCGGTCGGACCGAGCGGCGTGCTCACCGGGTCGGCGCGGATCCAGCTCGAGGTCGAGCAGCGCGCGCAGGCGCTCGCGCGCCAGCAAGAGCTCGAGCGCAAGCAGCGCGCGCTCGCGCGCAGGAGCAAGGTGCTCGAGAACCAGATCGAAGCGATGCGAGCCGAGCTCGCCGCCGAGGAGGACGAGCAGCGGTCGTTCGCGAGCGAGCTCGCGGCTCGCGACGAACGCCTCGCCGAATCACGCACGCGACTCGCGCTCGGCCGGGACCACGCACGCGCCAAGCACGGGAGGAAGTCATGACCGCGCTCCACAAGCGAGCCCGAGCAAGGCGCGAGCGCGCCGCGGAGCAGGAGTACCTGCTCCGGCTGTACGTCGCCGGGCAGACCCCGAAGAGCGTCGAGGCGTTCACCAACCTGAAGGAGATCTGCGAGTCCCACCTCAAGGGCCGCTATCGCATCGAGGTGATCGACCTGCTCGAGAACCCGGCGCTCGCGCGCGGCGATCAGATCCTCGCCCTGCCGGCCGTCGTGCGGCAGCTGCCGCCGCCGGTGAAGAAGATCATCGGCAACTTCTCCGACGCCGAGCGCGTCCTGGTCGGCCTCGACCTGCGACCGCTCAAGAGATCGCGGGCCGAGTGAAGCCGAAGACCTCCACGGCGGCGTTCGAGCGCGCGGCCAGGCCGTCCGTCGCGAAGGTCATCCTGCGCCTGTACATCGCGGGCACGTCGGATCGATCGATCCGCGCCATCCGCAACGCGAAAGAGATCTGCGAGGCCTACCTCGCGGGCAACTACGAGCTCGCCGTGGTCGACATCCTGCAACAGCCAACTCTCGCCAAGGACGATCAGATCGTCGCCGTCCCCATACTGGTCAAGAGGCTCCCGTTGCCGCCCCGGCGGTTCGTCGGCGACCTCTCGAACCGCGACGTGGTGGTGGCCGGCCTTGGCCTCGAACCCGAGTAACGACCGTGACCAAGCCCGTGACCAAGCAGCCTGCACGACCGAGGAAGTCTCCGGCGACGCGCTCGCCCGCCGAGATCAAGGCGCTCGAGGCGCGCCTCCGCGAGGCCGAGGACACCTTGAACGCGATCCGCAGCGGCGACGTCGACGCGCTCGTCGTCCAGGGGCCGTCGGGCGACCGCGTGTTCACGCTCCGCGGCTCCGACCATCGCTATCGCCAGCTCGTCGAGACGATGACCGAGGGCGCGCTGCTGCTGGCGCCCGACGGCACGCTCGTCTACGCGAACGAGCGGTTCGCGCAGCTCGTCGGCGTCCCGCACGAGACGCTGCTCGGCACGTCGTTCGAGGCCTACGTCGCCAGCTCGTCGCGCGCGATGGTCGACGCGCTCCTGCGCGGCCGCGACACGGTGTCGGCAAAGGCCGAGGTCGAGATCGTGACCGCCGACGGCACGCTCGTCCCGGTCTACCTGTCGGCGACGGCGAGCTGGGACGAGAACAACCAGATCACGTGCGTGATCGCGACGGATCTGTCGGAGCAGAAGCGCCACCAGGAGATGGTCGTCGCCGAGCGCCTGACCACCGAGATCGTCGAGCACGCGGCCGAGGGCATCGTGGTGTGCGATCTGTCCGGCAAGGTGATCCGCGCGAGCCGCGCGGCGCTGCGCCTGACCGACGACAACCCGCTGCTGCTGCCGTTCGAGCGCGCGTTCTCCCTCGACACCGCCGACGCGCCCGACGCCGGGCGCGCGATCCTCGACCTCGCGCTGACCGGCGTCACGACCTCGGGACGCGAGGTCGCGCTGCGGCGCCGCGATCGCGACCCGGTCGTGCTGCTGCTGTCGGCGGCGCCGGTGCCGGGCAGCGACGGCCAGCCGATCGGCGCGGTGATCTCGTTCGTCGACATCACCGAGGCCAAGCGCGCGACCGAGGAGCGCGCGCGCCTCCTCGAGCGCGCGACCGAGGCGCGCGTGGAGGCCGAGGCGGCGAACCGCGCGAAGGACGAGTTCCTCGCGATGCTCGGCCACGAGCTGCGCAACCCGCTCGCGCCGATCCTGACCGCGATCGAGCTGATGAAGGCACACCCCGACGACAGCTCGACGCGCGAGCGCGAGGTCATCGAGCGCCAGGTCACGCACCTGGTGATGCTGGTCAACGACCTGCTCGACGTGTCGCGGATCGCGCAGGGCAAGGTCGAGCTGCACAAGCGCCCGATCGAGCTCGCGGACGTGATCGCGAGCTCGCTCGAGGCGTGCAGCCCGATCCTCGAGGAGCGCCGGCACGAGCTGACGCTCGACGTCGAGCCCGGGCTGATCGTCGACGGCGACGAGGCGCGCCTCGCGCAGGTGATCTCGAACCTGGTGACGAACGCGGCGAAGTACACCGAGCGCTGCGGCCGGGTCTCGATCGTCGCGAAGCGCGACGGCGACGACGCGGTGGTGCTCGTGCGCGACAACGGGATGGGCATCGCGCCCGACCTGCTGGCGACGCTGTTCGACCGGTTCGTGCAGAGCAAGCGCACGCTCGACCGCTCGGAAGGCGGGCTCGGGCTCGGGCTGTCGATCGTGCGCAGCCTGGTCACGCTCCACGGCGGCACCGTCGCGGCGAGGAGCTCCGGCATCGGGCGCGGCAGCGAGCTCGAGGTCCGCTTGCCCGTGTGCGACACGTCGTCGCTGCAGCCGGCCGCGGCCGCGGTCGCGGCGTCGCCTGCGCACCAGGCGGCCGCCGGCGCGCGCCGCGTGTTGATCGTGGACGACAACACCGACGCCGCCGAGATGCTCGCCGACGCGCTGTCGGTGATGGGGCACGAGACGCGCGTGGCGTTCGATGGCCCGTCGGGGCTCGACGCGGCGGCCGGCTTCGTGCCCGACATCGCGTTCCTCGACATCGGCCTGCCCGCGATGGACGGCTACGAGCTCGCGCGGAAGATGCGCACCGAGCTCGCGTTCCCGCAGCTCCGGCTCGTCGCGCTGACCGGCTACGGCCAGGACTCCGACCGCCAGCGCAGCGTCGACGCCGGCTTCGACGGCCACATGGTCAAGCCGATCAACCTCGCGGCCGTCGCGTCGACGATCGAGCGGCTCACCCGGGCGTAACCCACGGACCTCCAAGGCGCCCCTCACGCCGCGGCGTGACCGGTCGATACATCGCTGTGGGTCGTCGCCGACGCGACGCCGCGCGATGACGCACCACGACGAGCAACGCTACCTCGCGATCCAGAAGCGGTTTGTCGCGGTCGCGAACTTCGGCGCGCTCGCGATCGTCCTGATGATCCAGGCGAGCACGCTCGGCGACTGGTCGCGGTTCGCCGTCGCGCTCGCCGGCCAGATGGCGATCTTCGGCACGAACGTCGCCACCTCCGGCAAGCACTTCGCGCGGTTCGGCGCGCGCCTCGAGATCCCGCGCGCGGTGTTCAACGCGCTCGCCGGCAGCGTGCTCTATCACGTCATCGGGTGGCCGGTCCTCGTGTGGTTCTGGCTCCCCTACAACGCGCTCGCGTTCGACGAGTCCAACCGGTCGTCCGCCGCCGCGACCGCGATGCTCGCGATCAGCTGCGGGATCCAGGGCGTGATCGGCCTCGCCGACGGCGTGTCGCCGTGGACGGTCGCCGGGTTCGCGGCGCTCACGGTGATCTGCCGCGAGATGTCGATCCGGCGGACCGATCTCATCCGCGAGATGCTGCGCGTCGCCGAGGCGCAGCACCGCGAGCTCGAGGCGGCGCACGCGGAGCTCAAGGCGGAGATCGTCGCGCGCGAGCGCGCCGAGCTCGAGCTCCGGCAGGCGCAGAAGCTCGAGGCGATCGGCCGGCTCGCGTCGGGCATCGCGCACGAGATCAACACGCCGGTGCAGTTCATCTCGGACAGCCTGTCGTTCGCGAAGGACGGCGTCGCCGAGCTGATCGCGAACGCGCCCGACGCCGACCGCGCGTACCTCATCGAGGAGCTCCCGAGGTCCCTCGAGCTCGCGCTCGAGGGCGTCGGGAGGGTCAGCAAGATCGTCCAGTCGATGAAGCAGTTCGCGCACCCCGGGCTCGACGCGCGCGGCCCGCTCGACATCAACGTCGCGCTGCAGGACACGCTGACCATCGCGCGACACGAGTACCGGCTCGTTGCCGACATCGAGACCTCGTTCGGAGAGCTGCCGATCGTCGAGTGCACGGGCAGCGAGCTCAACCAGGTGTTCCTGAACCTGGTGGTCAACGCCGCGCACGCGATCGCGGACCGCGTGGCAGGCAGCGCCGCGCGCGGCGCGATCCGGGTGGCGACCGCGCACGACCGCGGCGACGTCGTCGTGACGGTGTCGGACACCGGCACCGGCATCCCCGACGACGTCTGCGCGCACATCTTCGAGCCGTTCTTCACGACCAAGTCGATCGGGCGCGGCACCGGCCAGGGCCTCGCGCACGCGCGCGCCGTCGTCGAGCGCCACGGCGGTCACCTGTCGTTCACGACCGCGGTCGGCCGCGGCACGACGTTCACGCTGCGGTTGCCGGTGGTGGCGCGCGCGGCCGCGGCCGCGTAGTCAGCGCGCTATCCGATCTTCACGGCCGGCGCCGGCGCGGTCGGCTGCGCCGGCGCCTTCGCGGTCGTCGATCTCCGCCGGAGCGGAGTCGGGTCGGTCACCGCGCGAAGTCCCGGGTCCGCCGCTGTGTACGGCTCCGCCAGGCGCTACTCTCGCGGCGCCCATGCGCCGCCCCGCCCCGCTCGCGTTCACGCTCCTCGCGCTCGCCGTGTCGTGCGGCGACAACGGCGGGTCGCCGTCGTCCGACGCCGCCAGCGCGCCGCTCGTGTTCGGCGGCTCGCGGCCGACGAACCTGCAGGTGCCGGCCGGCTTCGACGCGTCGAAGCAGTACCCGCTGGTCGTCATCCTCCACGGCTACGGCGCGACCGGCTCGCTCCAGGAGGCGTTCTTCGGCGCGGGCGCGCTGGTCAGCAGCGGCCAGGCGTTCGTGATCGCGCCCGACGGCCTGGTCGACGGCTCGGGCAACCAGTACTGGAACGCGGACCCCGCGTGCTGCGACTTCGACCACGCGAACCCCGACGACGTCGGCTTCATCGGCGGCCTGATCGACGACGTGTCGGCGGCGTGGCCGATCGATCCCGGCGCGGTCACGCTGCTCGGCCACTCGAACGGCGGGTTCATGGCCTACAAGATGGCGTGCGCGCGCGCCGACGTGGTCACGAACATCGAGGTGCTCGCCGGCGCGGCGGCGTCGGATCCGACGACGTGCACGCCGTCGCGCGCGGTCGAGGTGCTGCACATGCACGGCACGATCGACAACGAGGTGCCGTACGACGTGGCGGTACCGAGCGTCGAGCAGTGGGCAACCCACGATGCCTGCGGATCGGCGATGACCGCCGGCTCGGACCTCGACCTCGACACCACGCTGCCCGGCGCCGAGACGACGACCGCGACGATCGACGGCTGCCCGACGGGCATCACCGTCGAGCTGTGGTCGATCACCGGCGCGAGCCACATCCCGACGCTCGCCGCCGACTTCTCGACGACGATGCTCGACTACAGCGCGGCGCACCGCCGGCCGTGACGCGTGGCCGTCGCTGCGTGTGACCGCCGGGCCTGAACGATCGCGATGGTGCCGTTCCCCGACTCGCTGTGCCATCGCTGCGCGCACCTGCGCGTGGTCGACAGCGCGAAGGGCTCGACGTTCCTGATGTGCCGCGAGCCGTCGCTGCGCAAGTACGCGCCGCAGCCCGTGCGCAGCTGCCCGAAGTTCAGCCCGGCGCCGGGCCGTTAGAACGCGGCGTCGAGCGAGACCTCGCCCTCGACGCCGACCTGGTACGCCGACACGCGTCGCTCGAAGAAGTTCGTCACCTCCTGCACGTCCTGCAGCGCCAGGAAGCCGAACGGGTTCTTCGCGCCGTATTGCTTGGCCATGCCGAGCGTCGCGAGCCGCTGGTCGGCGCAGTACTCGAGGTACTGCCGCACCTCGCCGGTCGACAGGCCGGCCACGCCGCCGTCGAGCAGGTCGTCGGCGAACCGCGCCTCGCACGCGATCGCCTCGTCGAGCATCGCCCGCACGTCGCGCTCGAGGTCCGCGTCGAACAGCTCCGGCTCCTCGCGCCGCACCGTCGCGACGACCTCGAACGCGAACGCCATGTGCGCGCTCTCGTCGCGGAACACCCAGTTCGTGCCGCCCGCGAGGCCGTGCAGCAGGCCCTTGCTGCGCAGGAAGTAGACGTACGCGAACGCGCCGAAGAAGAACAAGCCCTCGATGCACGCGGCGAAGCAGATCAAGTTCAGCAGGAACTGCCGGCGATCCGCCTGCGTGTCGAGCCGGTCGAGCCGCTGGATCGAGTCGATCCAGCGCAGGCAGAACTCCGCCTTCGCGCGGATCGACGGGATGGTCTCGACCGCCGCGAACGCGCGCTGCCGCTCCGCGTGATCGGGCACGTAGGTGTCGAGCAGCGTCAGGTAGAACTGGACGTGCAGCGCCTCCTCGTAGAGCTGCCGCGACAGGTACATCCGCGCCTCGGGCGCGTTGATGTGCTTGTAGAGGTTCAGCACGAGGTTGTTCGCGACGATCGAGTCGCCGGTCGCGAAGAACGCGACCAGCCGCTGGATCAGGTGGCGCTCGGCCGGCGTCATCTTCGCGAGGTCGGCGACGTCGGTCCCGAAGTCGACCTCCTCGACGGTCCACGTGTTCTTGATCGCGCCGCGGTACATCTCGAAGAACGCCGGGTACGCCATCGGCCGGAGCGTCAGGCACATGCCGGGGTCGAGGATCCTCGCCGGCCGCGCGCTCGGCGACGGCGCGATCGCGATGCCGCCGCTGCCGTCGGCCATCACTGGCAGGCCTCGCAGGTGCCGGGGTTCTCGAGCGAGCACGCGACGGCCGCCTCGGCCTTCGCCTGCGCCGTCTCCGGCTGCGTCGCGATCTCCGCGGTCGTCTTCGCGATCCGCGTCGCCGGCCGCGACCGCAGGTAGTACGTCGTCTTCAAGCCGCGCTTCCAGGCGTGGAAGTACATCGCCGACAGCGCGCCGATGTTCGGGCTCTCGACGAACAGGTTCAGCGACTGGCTCTGGTCGATGAACGCGCCGCGATCCGCCGCCATGTCGATCAGCGACCGCATCGGCACCTCCCACACCGTGCGGAACCGCGCCCGCACGTCGTCGGGCAGCTCGACCATCGCCTGCACCGAGCCCTCGGCGCGCAGCAGCTTCGCGCGCGTCGGCTCGGTCCACAGCCCGAGCCGCTTGAGCTCGTCGACGAGATAGCGGTTGATCTGGATGAAGTCGCCGGACAGCGTCTCGCGCTTGAACAGATTGCTCACCTGCGGCTCGATGCACTCGTAGCAGCCGGCGATCGACGCGATCGTCGCGGTCGGCGCGATCGCGATCATCAACGAGTTGCGCAGGCCGACCTCGCGGATCTCGGCGCGCAGCGCGTCCCAGCGCGCGACGTCGCTCGGCGTGACGCCCCAGGCGTCGAACTGCAGCTCGCCGCGCGCGGCGCGCGTGTCGTCGAACGACGGGTGCTTGCCCTTGTCGCGCGCGAGCTCCACCGACGCGCGCAGCGCGTGGAAGTAGACCTCCTCCGCGATCTTCTTCGACAGCGCGCGCGCGTCGGGCGCGTCGAACGCCCAGCCGAGCTGGAAGAACACGTCCTGCAGGCCCATCACGCCGAGGCCGACCGGCCGCCACCTGAGGTTCGAGCGCTTCGTCGACGCGATCGGGTAGTAGTTGAGGTCGATCACGCGATCGAGCTGGCGGATCGCGGTGCGCACCGTGCGCGCGAGCTTGTGGAAGTCGAACGCGCGCGCGCCGGCGTCGACGTGCCGCCCGAGGTTGATCGAGCCGAGGTTGCACACCGCCGCCTCGTCCGCCGACGTCACCTCGATGATCTCCGTGCACAGGTTCGACAGGTGCACCGTGCGCCCGGCGACCGCGGTCTGGTTGCACGCGCGGTTCGACGCGTCCTTGAACGTGATCCAGCCGTTCCCGGTCTGCGCGAGCGTGCGCATCATCCGCGCGTAGAGGTCGCGCGCCTTCATCGTCTTGCTCGCGAGCCCGGCGGCCTCGGCCGCTTCGTACGCGCGCTCGAACGCCTCGCCCCACAGGTCGGGCAGCTCGGGCACGCGCTTGGGGTCGAACAGGCTCCAGTCGCCGTTCGCCTCGACGCGCCGCATGAACAGATCCGGGATCCAGTTCGCGAGGTTCAGGTTGTGCGTGCGGCTCGCGTCGTCGCCGGTGTTGTCGCGCAGCTCGAGGAACGCCTCGATATCGGCGTGCCACGGCTCGAGGTACACGCACGCGGCGCCCTTGCGCTTGCCGCCCTGGTTGACCGCCGACACCGACGCGTCGAGCGTCTTGAGCCACGGCACGATGCCGTTCGAGTGCCCGTTCGTGCTCTCGATCAGCGAGCCGCGCGACCGCACGCGGTGGTACGCGAGGCCGATGCCGCCCGAGAACTTCGAGAGCAGCGCGACGTCGGTGTACTTCTGGTAGATCGACTCGAGGTGATCGGCCGGCGAGTCGAGCAGGAAGCAGCTCGACAGCTGCTCGTGCGACGTCCCGGCGTTGAACATCGTCGGCGAGCTCGGCAGGTACTCGAGCGTCGACAGCAGGCGATACAGCTCGAGCGTCTCCGCCATCGACTCGGTGAGCGCGCACGCGATGCGCAGGAAGAACTGCTGCGGCGTCTCGATCACGAGGCGGGTCTCGGGGTGGCGCAGCAGGTAGCGGTCGTAGACGGTGCGCAGGCCGAAGTACTCGAACTCGCGATCGCGGTCGGCGACGATCGCGTCGTTGAGCTTGCGCGCGTTGGTCGCGACCATCGTCGCGAGCCGCGCGTTGACGAGCCCGAGCTTGTGGCCGTTCGCGATCGCGGCGCTGAACGCGTGGATGTCCTGGTTCGCGACCTCCTTGCCGATGTAGCCGGCGAGCAGGCGCGCGGCGAGGCGGCCGTACTGCGGCTCCTCGGTGATCAGCGACGCCGCGGTCTGGATCGACAGCCGGTCGAGCTCGCTGGTCGCCGCGCCGTCGTAGAGCCCGCTGATCGTCTTGGTCGCGACGCGCATCGCGTCGACCTCGGGCAGCCCGACGCAGCAGCGATGGACCGCGCGCACGATCTTGTTCAGATCGACCGGCTCCGCGGCGCCGTTGCGCTTGGTGACCCGCATCGTGGTCTGCGGGGCGCTGTCGCGCGAGCTGGCGCGCGTCGTGAGGGTCGTCGGCTGGGTCTGAGAGTCGCTGCGGGTCGCTTCGGTCTGCATCGGGTCCTCCTGCGGGAACGTGAAGACACGACGAGGGAGACCGGCGCGCGCGAACGGCGTGCGCCACGGACAACCTCCCCCGAGGTGTCGGATGCGTCCGTGCTGGCAGGTCTTCGGACTCGCGAGCTGCTGTACCTACTGTCCACGCTTCCCGGCGCCGGGGCGCCAGTGCTTGATGTGGAGGTCGTTCTCGCTCACCGCTGCGGGGCAGTCCCGGCTTCGTACCGGGTTCCCTTCGCCAGCATGGAGATGAAAATCGTTCGTCTGTGCTCGTGGCTCCTGGCTATCAGTCTCGTTGTAGGGCTCTTGGTGGCGCGGCAGCAACTTTCAAACGCTAGATCTGGGGTGCTCCGGGATCTGCCCGCTACCTGTGCGGCATCTCTAGCGCCGGGGTCTGACATGGGCGCGCTAGCGGGTCACGACTGTCGCCGGTCGCGGACAATGTTCGGACAATGAAGTGCGACGAAACTCGCGGGGGGCTGCGTTCGATCGGACATGAGCCAGCTCGACGAGGTCCGCGTGGCATCCCGGTGCGATGCGTCGTGGGACGACATGGACGGCGACGACCGCGTGCGTCACTGCGCGGGCTGCGACAAGGACGTCTACAACCTGTCGGGCATGTCGCGCGACGACGCCGAGGCGCTGCTCGCGGCGACCGGCGTCGACGTGTGCATCCGGCTCTATCGCCGCGCCGACGGCACGGTGATCACGCGCGACTGCGGCACGCGAGCGCGGCCGTGGTCGCGCGCGGCCGCGGCAGTGGGGCTCGCCGCGCTGACGCTCGGCGCGACCGCGTGCATGGGCAAGCGCGCGACCCCGAGGCCGCGCATCGTGACCATCTCCGACGACGGCGACGCGACGCTGCGGGTCACGCTCCGCGCGACGCACGCCGCGACGCTGTACGTCGACGGCTACGAGCTGCCGCTCGGGGCGACGCTCGAGGTCGAGCCCGGCCAGCACGAGGTGACCGTGATGTCCGACGGCCGCGAGATCCGGCAGTCGGTCGTGGCCACGCCGGGCAACTACCTCAACGTCGTGGTCGACGTCGATCACGACTAGCCCCTTCCAGACGTCGTGCAGGTCTGCTAAAAAGTAGCGCCTTCGGTGCCATAGCCAAGTGGTAAGGCAGTGGTCTGCAAAACCACCATTCCCCAGTTCAAATCTGGGTGGCACCTCCAAATTTCAACCGGTTGCCGACGCCGCCTCCACCGGCAAGCCCGTCAGACCCCTTTCGAGACCCCTTTTGCGATCGTCTCGCGGAGGGATCGGGGTCTTGGTGACGAGCTCGATGACCTTGCCGACGGCTTCGGCCTTCTCGCCCTGATCGACGTGCGAGTAGTGCGAGTGCATCGCCGGCGTCGAGTGCCCGGTGATCGCCATGACCGCCATGACGACCTCGCGGCTCGCGAACCTACGAAGCAGGTCGTTCCTCGTGTGCCGCAGGCCGTGCGGCGTGATGCGGGTAATGCCCACCTTCAGGCTCGCCTCGTCGAGCGCCTTGCCAAACGGGTTGCCCATGTGGAGCTCGCCCGCCTCGTCCTCGCTCTTGCCTGCCGCTTGCCCGACGTCGGAAAGATCCAGCCTGACGGCAAGCCCTGGATGCTGAGCCTCGATCATCCATCGCCGGTGCTCCGCGAGCACCTTCGCGATGTCGGCCGTGAGCGGCACCTCCCTCGCTTTGCCTGACCTCGTCAGCTCCGTCGCGACGCCCTTGTGCTGCGAGCGGTTCACGCGAATCACTTCGGCCGATATGGGCGCATCCACAAAACGAGGACAAGATGCAGGACGCCGAAGTCGCTACGGAGGGCAAGAAGCACAACAATGAACGCGCCAACGAGGTACTGGAACAACGTCGCACGGCACTCGAAGCGCAGCTCGACGCGAAGCTGTATGCGAGTGCTACGCGCTACGCGAAAAGGCGTGCTGAGCAGATCGCGCGCGTCGGGGGCCTCGTCGACGACCAATACATCGAGGACCTCGTCCACGGTGCAATCGCCGACACGTTCATCGGTGTCTTGGACTGGGACCAAACACGCGCATCGCTCCTACAGCACGTCTTGAACGCGATCAAGTCACGAAGTCGGAACGATCGACGTCGAGCCATCGAGCTTCAACGCATCTCCCTCGACGTCCACGACCCTAACGATCACTCCGCGCTTCGCGCCGAATTCGAAGCTGTCCTCTCAGAGACCACTGGGATGCATCGCTGCTCCGTGACGCCGCAACGACTGAGCAGACGAGAGGATGGTTCGTCCGGTCTGCGAGTCGTTTGAATTGGGTCAAGAGCTCATTCGGCGAGCCGGACGCCGCTAACGCGGCCCCGAGCGGCGCTATTTTGCCCAAGGCAACGCAAGGTCGACACGCTTCTGCGCTCGACACGCTTGCCTGCTTCGCTCCCCAGCTCGTTCCTTCACGTGCTGGCCGCTGGCAGCTCTGTCCTGACCGCCGCCGTTGCCGCGTTTTGAATCGACCGAACGCGATCGCCGTCTTGCCGCGACCCGGAAAGCCGTGTGATCTGCCTGATGAGCCAGGCGATGGAGTTCTTCCAGTCGGACACGAACCTCCTCGCTATCCGCGACGTGCCGATCATCCTGGTCGATCAGCCGAGCGGCATCCTGTCGGTGCTGACGCGCGCCGATCTGAACCGTGACGAGGTCGCCGTTCGCGGCCGCGAGTCGCCGGTCAAGGCCGGCTTCGCCTTCGCGAACGTCAGCTACATTGGGTACGAGCGGTCGTTTGAGTACTACGCGGACGCCGCAGCGGGCGCGTCGCCCGGTCGCAACCCGTCGCTGGTGATCCCGAAGGCTCTCGCCTACAAGCGAAGCTACACGCCGAGAACCGCTTCGCGGCGAGCGTGTTCGCCTCGTCGAACTGGTTCCGCACCGTCATCGTGCCGTCACGCACCCAACGCTAATCCTCGTCATCGCCCTTCTTGAGCCAGCCCAAGAGCGTCGTCCGGTACACGCCAAGCCGTCGTGCAGCCTCGCTGACGTTGCCCCCGGCGTCGGCCAGCGCCTTCGTTGCTTCTTCGTGTTTCACGTCAGCCATCGTTCGCTTCGGTGTTTGCCCCGGCAGCTTTGCTGACGGACCTGCTTCGATCCGTTTCACAAGCTCCGATGGCGCGATCGGCTTCTCAACCGCATCGTCTGCGCCTGCGCGGATCGCTCGAATCGTCACGTCGATCCCCAGGAACGCGCTCAGCACGACGATCCTCGCGTCGGGATGAAGAGCGCGAAGCTCTGGAACGAAGTCGATGCCCCACCCGTCGCTGAGCCGCAGGTCGACAACCGCGAGATCGAACTTGTGCACCTTCGCGAGAGTCTTTGCGTCGCTGAGCGACGAAGCGGTCTCGACCACATAGCCAGCACGTCCGAACGCTGCTTCGAAGCGCTTCAAGATCTGAGGTTCATCGTCGATTACGAGCGCTCGTGGCTTCGGTTTCGTCGCCATGTGGTCCATCGGGAGACCGGAGAACGGGCACGTTGTGAAATCGCAGCACGCGAATTTCTTCACAATCGCTTCCAGGCCCCCCCGCGGCTATCCGCCACAAGAAACAGTGCTAACAACTCGATATCGTGATGACGCACTGGCTTCCATTGCTGAGAAATTCATCAGACACCGTTTCTTGCTACCAGCGGAACTGTCCCAGAACTTTGTGAAATACGGCCTCACTTTGGTCTTGCGAAGTTCTGTAACGACCCGGTATTGAAGTTGACCGCGCGCTCTCACGCACAGTGGTGGCGCGTTGTTCGCGAGCGAGTGGGCTTCTTGACTTTGGGGTGACAACGACGCCTCCACCGACGGTGGAGCGAATGGAGCCCCGTTGCCCGTTCTTCAACGGAGGGTTCGATGCGCTTTCTCTACGCCGGTCTTGTCGTGTCCGTCCTGTTGATCGCCTTCGCGACGCGTTCGTCACGAAGCCAGGCAGCTGACCCTTCAACGACCGGTCAAGACGCGGAGCCCGAGCCCGGGACGAGCGATCCGGTTTGGCCGGCTCCTGGCGACGAGAGCGACGTGCACGAGCCTTTCACGATGTACGACGTCGGCTCCCCGAGCGAAGTGACTCAGTTGACCGCTGACCAAGCTGCAGCAACCCAAGCGGCTATGGCTGCGAAAGATCACAACGATTGGCAGCAGGTAAACAACGCGTACGCAGCAATGGCCGCGGAACACGCTCAGACTGCAGCTGCAGCCGCCGCGGCGAACAAGCTCAACGCGGGCGACCTCTCGACGGAGGGCGTGATCAAGTGAAGACGATCAAGCTCGCGTTCATCACGATCGGAACAGCGCTCGCAACACCTTCCTGCACGCCAACGCACCACGACATGGACGGTCAGCCCGCGAAGCTCGGTGACTTTAGTTACCAGGCGCCAGCTGGCTGGACGCAGACGAAATCCAAAGGCTGGCACTCCGTCTCGACGACCTGGACGCCGGACAACAACGACCAAAAGGAATCGATCGTCGTGATCCGAACGCAGATCGACTCTGCTCTCGGACAAGCCGGCGCCGAGGCAATCAAGAAGAAGCTCCTCGCGGCGCAGCGCGAGCTGCCGCAGGTTCAGGTCCTCGGTTCGCCCATCGACTTCCACAGCGACGGGGGGTTCGCTGGCGTCCGCGTGGAGGACAACTTCATTCCCGCTGGAGCAAAGTACCAGTACCACCGAACACACGCGGTGTTGGTCGAAGGCACGGACATCATCCACGTGCTTTACACGGCTGAGCAGCCCGACGCTGAAGAGAGAGCCCTTCATCTAGTCGTCAACTCGCTCCACAAGTCGGAGGGATGAGCCGAATGCGCAACTTCAACAAGACCATTCGGCTCACCGGCCTCTCGCTGTTGCTGCTTTCCGGAATCGCACACGCGACGGCCGAGATTTGCGGGAACGACATCGACGACGATGGGAACGGCCTCACAGATGAAGGCTGCTACCCATCACTGACTACGGGTGTGTGCGAATCACCGTTGTCGTGCGGCGACACCGGTATGGTAGCCTGGAAGACCGGTTCGCTTCACTACGATCTTCCCCCAGACATCGCGCCGGCTGTGCCGTATGGGCCGGGCATTGGATTCAGGCGGTTCTACACGCCGATGTACAACCCCTCGGGGGCTGGGCCCGTTTCGGTAAATCATACGCCGATGGGGCCGGGGTGGCAGCACACGTACATGACGTGGGTCGACGTCAACTCGTCAAACGCCATCCTCCACACCAGCCAAGGTCGCGATGTGCTCTACACGTACTCGACAACGGTTGGAACGCTCGCCTACTACGTTCCACAGTCCGGGGAGCACGTCATGTCGTTCGCCCATGACACGACTTCGGGCAATACGTACGTTCAGCTTCTGACCGGCGAGACGCTAACTTACAACCAATACGGCCAGATCTGGAAGATCACGGACATCACACCAGCGGCCAATACGGTCACGATTGTTTGGGACGGAACGGTCGCTGCAAACGTGTCAACAGTGACGGATGCGTCGGGGAATCGCCAGCTAAGCTTCAGTTACACCAACAACCTTCTGACCGCCGTCGCCTTTCAGATCAAGGAGGGTGGTTGGGAAACGGTCCATACGACCACATACAGCTACGACAACCACGTAACGCGCGACGCGACAAGTGGTTGGTTTGTTCCTGCCAACGCGATCGAATGGGGATATCTCCTCCAGGACACGGGCGTCCCCAACCCCTCGCACACCTGGGAATGCCAAGAGACCTCAGGAAGCCTTGCCGACTCGATCGGCTCTACGTCATTAGCACTCCACAACGCGGGAGGGTTTAGTTACAATAACTCTGTCACTGGTTGGGCGAGGAAAGCCCTAGCGCTAACGTCCGGCAGCACATCGTATTGGGGCAACGGCTCCGTGTGCAATCCCGCGACAAGCGACTGCACCGCAATTGCACTCGTCGACATTACAGCACTCGCCTCGGGCGAGGTAATGAACCTCGGTGATTCCAATGGCATCTACGCAGGAACGACACATACGGTATTTCCCACGGCTAGCAACTCCAGGGTCACCTGGGATGCTAGCCACGTCGCGACTGGAAGCTACCCGAGCATCGGGGCCGCTCACTTCTGGTTCGCCTCCTCTCACCCGACTGGAAGCTCGGAATTCGCGGGATTCGAAAGCCTTGCTCTTACCCCTTCATATGCCAGTGCGACGAGCTCCGCTGTCTTTGATATCGGCGGTGCGCTTGCGGGTGCTGACCCAATGGATATTCTCTATGCATCCGCATGGTCGACAAACCTAACGACGCCCCAGATCGCGACCATAAGAGGCCGCATCGAAAGCGGCCCTGGAATCCTAACAAACGTGACGATTAGCGGTCAGCTCGCTCAACAGAACTTCTATTCGACGTCTGGCCTCTTGACTGAAATCAAGGACGGCGAAACGACCCCAAACCAAATCGTCGCGTTCGCCTACAATTCCTCCGGCCAAGTCGTTCGAGTTAGTACGGCAGAGGGAAATCTCGGATTTGAGTATGCGTCGACACGCGCTGTGTGCACGGGCGATTCAATCTTGTACTTCAACCAAGGCGGAAACACCAACTCTTGTTCAGCGGACGCGGATTGCGGCACGGGTTATCTCTGTGGCGGGCAGACAGGAGCGGGCAGCACTGGACAGTGTTATCTAGCGGGCCGCTGCATGCAACTCACCCATGTGGGTGGCACTAGCGGCGCCAATGGGGAAGACGTTGTGACCAATCTCAGTGCTATCGGGGGTGGCGGAACATGTACTGGAGCATGCCTCGACGTTCAACAGTACGTCTGGAGTTCAAGCACCGGCTTGATAAACGTGCTCGCGCGCCAAAGTGCGTTGGCGGGATCAGACTTCACGTCCCTCACATACAACGCCAATGGGCTTCCTACTCAGATCGGGTATGGCGACTCTGATGGCGATCCAACAAACGGCGGGACGAACCGCACCGTCTATTACTTCTACGACACGACATATCCCGGGCGTATAGCCGAAGTGAGACGAGCCAGCGATGTAAGTTCAAGTGCATCGAGTTGCTCGGCGACAAGCACCACTGGCTGCGAACGAACACTCTACGGATACGGTAGCGACAACCTACTAAAGACCTTGGAGCAGGACGGGTACACGCTCGCTAGCGATGGTAGTGTGACCACGTTTGCGGACGTCATCACCTATACATACGACACTTCTGGCACGGGGCGTATTGCAGAGATTGACGGGGGCGTCGCTGGGATAAAGACGACGTTCAGTTACTATCCACACACTGACAGTACAGAGTTCAGACGCGATTTTCTGGCCTACTCTAACGTCTACACCGACAGCACACACTCACTAGAGCCTCAGATCCTGGTCTACGACCAGTTCGGCCATCCAACCACGCTGAAAGACCCAGCAGGGAATCTAACGTGCGACACATACGACTCCTCGCGAGCGTTCTTGCACAGTCGAACTCACGCAATGGACAATGAGACGACGTGTAGCTCGCTTGGCTCTGACGCAATCGCAACGACGTGGACCCGTGATTCAGCGCTTCGCTTAACTGAGATCAAGCGTCCTACGGGCGAGTGCGTCGACTACACGTACGACGCGATTGGGCAGCCGAGTAAGATTATCCGGACTGACGGTTGCAACGAGGACGGCGACTACATTCAATTTACGGTTCAGGATGGCCTCACCGTACTAAGCCAGAGGTACTTGTACTTCGGTACCGCCCCGTCAGTGAGCACGAGTGTTAGCGCCACCTACTACGACAGCCGTCAGCAGCACGAGGTGATCGATCCAGGTTCTCCAAATCCGCACACGGACTTCGACTATGACGCGGCTGGACGCTTAACCGAGGTCGATAGTGCGGGTGGCCTTGGCAAAACCATCTACAACTACGATGGTAGTGCTGGCCGTGACGGTCGCGTAACCTCAGAAGAACGTTACAGGGACGCATCCAATTATGACACATGGGAATTGCTCTACTCGTGGGAAGGCGATCAGTCCCAATACGAAGACGGTGATAGCAAGACGGTCGGGAGCTTGCGTGACGACGCTGGACGGTTCGTGCGTCTCGTCAGTCCTGACCAGGCCAATCCAACGGTATTCGTTTACGACACAGCCAATCGTCTAACCACGAAAGTCGAAGATCTTGGCGGTGGGTCCGCACAGACTCACAACTTTACATACGACTACATGAGTCGTAGGCTGAATGACGACTACGCCGGCGCATGTGCAACGGCTGGGACGGCGCATCCAGAAATTCAACGCACTTACGATGCCCTACCGAGCGGCGTGACTTGTCCTAACACGGGTGGTTGCACGAACTTGGCTGGGCGGTTGGCCGTCGTGGAGGTCACGCTAGCGTGCAGCTCGACCTACAGCGCCACGGACGGCGCCCTCGACCAATTTACGTACTTTTCATACGATGCTTCAGGGCGCGTGACTGACGAGTATATCAAGGATGACTCTGGGCGTTATGCCGAGCAGGCGTATGTTTACGACAAAGACGGTCACATGACGATCATGTATCCACTGGAGGGGTCGTTCACATGGAACTACGGGGGGACTGGCGATTCTGACGACGACCTACTCTCCTCAATTCAATATTCGTTCGATGGCATCGACGGCCACGCGACGACGACTGGCGTGGAGGACATTCAGTACTACCCGTTTGGCGGCCTTGAGAGTTACACTCAGGAAAATACGGTGTCGAGCAACAAGATCAAGACGGTAATCACGCGTGGCTCAGACGACCAGATCTCAGACGTCAAGCAGAGCTATTCAACGACAGCGACGTTCGAGACCGCTATAAGCCGTGATGCTAAGAAAAGGGTAACAAGTCGCGTCTACACGGGGGCTGCAACAGGAGTCACCAACTCATACTTCTTATACGACGAGCAAGATCGTGTGATTTGCGAGACGAGCGCCTTCTATGGAACCTGCCCAGGAAGCGGCAGTAGTGGCCTGAGCGCTGTCAAGAATAATCACGACTTGACGACTCCGTTTGCGCCGTTCACGGCCGCTGGCGACTGGAAGCATCTACTGCGTCCAATTGCTGGCAGTAGCGGCATGGTCAATGACTTTAATGCGTCGGGTTCAACCTACGGGTCCGGACACCAGGTGACGTCGGTGAATCAGTCGGATGGCGTGGTGCGTTCAACCGGTCATCGCAACACCACAACGTCAGACAGCTGGCCGAAGAAGGTGGTGACGCATGCAGGTTCGCAAACGAGGATTGTGCCCAACCGAGAGGGCTGAACTCTGGCGGCGCTGGCGAGCGGGTCAAACTC
>DATBAK010000093.1 GCA_036271555.1 Acidimicrobiia bacterium | reverse complement strand
CCCCCCCCCCCCCCGCGACTCATTGGCCGCCGAAGGCCCGGCGCAGCAGCGGCGTCTTCGCCTCGAGAACCTCGTCGTCGGTCTCGGGTCCGAAGCGCGGCATGTAGAGGTGGTCGCCGGCGGCGGTCGCGGCGGTCACCGCGGTCGCGGAGTCGGCCGGCGGGTCGAACAGCGAGGGTTCGACCTCGGTCCACTTCTGCGCCTTGGTCGCGCGGGCGCGCTTCGGTCGCGGCTTGGTCGCGACCGGCGTCGACTTCGCGGTCTGCGACTCGTCGCGCACGACGCGCAGCTTCTTCGCGCGCGGCTTCGACGCGGCGGCGGACGTGCTCGCCGCGCGCCGATCGTCGAGCTGCCACTGACGCGGCAGCACGAGCCGCGCGACGTGGCGTTCGCAGAGATCGCCGGGCTCGCGTGCGGCGGGATCGTCGGCGTCGGCGAGGTACGCGACGAGTGCGATCCGGTCGTAGGTCAACGTCGCCGTTGCCGGTGAGTTGCACCCTGACCGAGCACAGATCCGCATGGTTCGGACCTTACCGTTACGGCTGCGCGCGGCCGTGTATGGCAACCGTGTGTTCGAGCCGATGTACGTGACGGACGTGGCTCGCGTGCGGCAGAGTTCGTTCCCGCAAGATCGACATGCCGCGCGAGGCGTCCGGAGCGACGAGCGGCTTCCACACATCGGGTGCAGTCCCGTGCCGAAACGAGCGAGCGCGACCATGAATTCGGTGTTCAATCACGTCGGACAGTGCGTCCAGGACCTCGAGCGGGCGCGGCGGTTCTACGTCGAGCTCTTCGGCTTCGAGGAGGTGCGTCGCCTGCGACCGCCCGACGATCCCTCGGCGCGGCTGCTGCGCCTCGATCCGCCGCTCGGGATGACCGCGGTCTATCTCCAGCGCGACGGTTTCGTCCTCGAGCTGCTGCACTTCGCCGACCGGCCCGAGCCGTTGTTCCGGGCGCGCACGATGGACGAGCCCGGTCTCACGCACGTGTCGCTCAGCTGCGACCTCGAGCAGGTCGTGCCCCGCGTCGCCGAGTACGGCGGCGAGGTGCTCGCCGACACCGACATCGGCGGCGGCATCTTCATCCGCGATCCCGAGGGTCAGCTCGTCGAGCTGCTGCCGATGGCGTACGCAGAACGCATCGCGCGATCGTGACCACAGGAACGGGCGGGTCGCCCGGCGACGCGCCCGACCCGGGGGCCGACGCGTCAGGAGCGGCGAGCGGAGCGAGTGCGACCAGAAAGCGCGTGACGGTCCGCGTGCCCGCGACGAGCGCGAACCTCGGGCCGGGGTTCGACGCACTCGGGCTCGCGCTCACTGCCTACCTCGACCTCACGATCGGCGGCGATCCCCCGGCCGACGAGAACCATCTCGCGGTGCGCGCCTTCCGGCACGCCGGTGGCCGCGGCCCGATCTCGGTGCACGCCGAAGTCCCGGGTGGGCGCGGGCTCGGTTTCTCGGCCGCGGCGCGCGTCGCCGGGCTGTGCGCGGCCGCGATCCAACAGGGGAAGACGATCGTGCGCGTGCAGCGCGCGGTGCTCCGGGAGGCGACCGCGCTCGAAGGACATGCCGACAACGCCGCGGCGGCGCTGGTCGGCGGCCTCGTCGCGGTCGCGGGCGCGACGTTCGCGCGCGTGCCCCTCGCCGTGGAGCCCGCGGTCGTCGTCTGGATCCCCGACCGCGAGACGTCGACGAAGTCGTCGCGCGCGCAGCTCGGCACGACCGTGCCGTTCGAGGACGCGGTCTTCAACGTCGGGCACACCGCGCTGATGGTCGCCGCGCTCGCGGCCGGCGACGTCGGCGCGCTACGCGTCGCGTCGGAAGATCGTCTGCACCAGAGCTCGCGGCTCGCACGCGTCTCCGATTCGCGCCACGCGCTGCGTGCCGCGGTCGAGGCCGGCGCGTGGTGCGCGTACCTGAGCGGCTCGGGACCGTCGGTCGCGGCACTGGTCGCGCCCGGCCGCCCGGCGGAGGCGGTGGCCGCGGCGCTCGCGTCGACGGGCCGCACGGTCGTCCTCGGGGTCGATCACGAAGGAGCGCGGCTGCGATGAGGGTGAAGGACCGGCACGTCGTGGTGACCGGCGGCGCCAACGGGATCGGGGCCGCGCTGGCGCGCCGTTTCGCGGCCGAGGGCGCGCGTGTCGTCGTCGCCGACCTCGACGAGGAGTCCCTGATGCGCGTCGCGGCCGAGGTCGGCGGGCTCGGAGTGCCGACCGACGTGCGCGACGAGCACCAGATCGCGTCGCTCGTCGTCGCGGCCGAGTCGCAGTTCGGCGCGATCGACCTCTTCTGCTCGAACGCGGGCATCGTCGTACCGGGCGGCGAGGACGCGTCGGACGCGGCATGGGAGCGCAGCATCGGCGTGAACGTGCTCGCGCACGTGTACGCGGCGCGCGTGCTCGTGCCGCGCATGCTTGCCCGCGGCGAGGGCTACCTCCTCAACACCGCGTCGGCCGCGGGGCTGCTCACGCAGATCGGCTCGGCGCCGTACTCCGTGACGAAGCACGCCGCGGTCGCGTTGGCCGAATGGCTCGCGATCACGTACGGCGACGCGGGGTTGAAGGTGTCGGTGCTCTGCCCGCAGGCGGTGCGCACCAACATGACCGCGGGCACGGTCGAAGGCGGTGTCGCGGGCGTCGACGGCATGCTCGAGCCCGACGACGTCGCGGACGCAGTGATCGCAGGGCTCGCGGCGGAATCGTTCCTCATCCTCCCGCACCCCGTGGTGGGCGACTACTTCAAGCGCAAGGCCGACGACTACGACCGCTGGCTCCGCGGCATGCGCCGCCTGCAGGCGCGGTACATCGGTGAAGCAGGTGAGCCGTGAGCGAAGCGAGCAGGCGACCCGATGTCGTCCCATCCGGCGTCGCGGAGCGGCGAGCGAGCGCGACCAGAAGGGTCGACGGAGGGTTCCCGTCATGAAGAAGGTGGTCCGGCCCGACTGTTTCCCATCCCGCGGCTCGGAGCGGCGAGCGCAGCGAGCGCGACGGTGAGCGTCGAGCGCGCCGTCGAGGCGGTACACGCCGGGCTCGCGACGACGCGTGCGGAGCTCGAGGCGCAGGTGCGGATCCCGAGCATCAGCGCCGATCCCGAACACGAGGCCGACGTCGTCCGTAGCGCGGAGGCGAGCGCGGAGATGCTGCGGGGCCACGGCTTCGACAACGTGCACCTGGCGGCGGTCGAGGGCGCGCACCCGTACGTGATCGGCGAGGTCGTGTCGGATCCGGCGCTGCCGACCGTGCTCCTCTACTCCCACCACGACGTGCAGCCGCCGGGGTTCGTCGACCGCTGGCACAGCGATCCCTTCGAGCCGGTGGAGCGGAACGGCCGCCTCTACGGCCGGGGCTCGGCCGACGACAAGGCGGGCGGTGCGGCCCACGCGCTGGCGGTGTCGGCGTGGCTCGCGGTCGCCGACGCGCCGCCGTGCAACGTGCGCGTCCTCATCGAGGGCGAGGAGGAGATCGGTTCGCCGAACCTCGAGCGCTTCCTCACCGCGCACGTCGAGGAGCTCGACGCCGACGTGCTCGTGCTCGCCGACGCGGGGAACTGGAGCGTCGGTACGCCCGGCCTCACCACGTCGTTGCGCGGGCTCGCGGCCGTCGACGTGACCGTGCGCGCGCTCGACGGACCCGCGCACAGCGGGATGGCCGGTGGTCTCGTGCCCGATCCGGTGCTCGCGCTCGCACGCCTCCTCGCGAGCACCGTCGACGAGCACGGTGCGGTCGTGGTCGACGGGTTCGCCGACGACGTTGCGGTGCCCGACGCGCACGAACGGGCGCGCCTCGACGCGCTGGGCGACGACGCGAGCGCGTTGCTGCGCGCGTACGGCGTGCGCGAAGGCGTCGACGCGGTCGGCGATCCCGGTGCGTCGCCGTACGAGCGACTGTGGATGCGTCCGGCGATCACGGTGATCGGATTCGACTCGCATCCGATTGCGGGCTCGTCGAACCAGATCGTCGCGGCCGCGACCGCGCGGCTGAGCATTCGCCTCGCGCCCGGACAGCAACCCGAGCGCGTCTTCGAGCAGCTGCACGAGCACCTCGTGCGCAGGCTTCCCTGGGGTGTCGAGCTCGAGTACCGGCCGCGCGGCGGCGCGCCGGCCTGGCGCACCGAACCCGACGGACCCGCGTTCGCCGCCGCGCGTGCTGCGTTGCGCGACGGCTTCGGACGCGAGCCGGTCGTGATGGGCGTCGGCGGATCGATCCCGTTCGTCGGACCGTTCGTGGCCGCGTTCGGTGGCATCCCCGCGTTGCTGCTCGGCCCCGCCGACCCGTCGAGTCGCATCCACGGTGAAGACGAGAGCCTGCACCTCGACGACTGGCGCAAGCTCGTGGAGAGCGAGGTGCGATTGCTCGACGAGCTCGCGCAACGCTCGCGGCGCGACGCCGATGGGCGTGCGAGGCTGCAGGGGTGACGGGAGACCTTCATCGTTACGGTGCTGTCGTGACGTGGCGGGGCAGCACTGCATCCGGATACGACACCTACGACCGCACGCACGCGGGTGCAGCTCCACCCGCCGCCGCGTCGCTCACGCTGAGCGCGGATCCCGCGTTCCGCGGTGACGCCGCGATCCTCAATCCCGAGCAGTTGCTCGTGCTCGCGGCCGCGTCGTGCCAGCTGTTGTCGTTCCTCTCGGTCGCGGCACGCGCGCGCGTCGACGTCTGGGAGTACGACGACGACGCCGAAGCCGACATGCCGGAGCAACCGCTGCCGGTGAGCATTCGCGAGATCCGTCTGCGACCGCGCATTCGCGTCGCACCGGGCACCGACGCGGCGCGCGTGCTGCATCTCTGCGATGTCGCGCACCACGAGTGCTACATCGCGAACACGCTGAAATGCCCGGTGAAGGTCGAAGCCGCGGTCCACGTCGCCGACTGACCCCTCTGGTCGCGCCGCTCCCTTCGCTCGTGCGCGCGCCGACGACCCGCGCGCTCGGAGCACCTGAGAGGTCGCGCTCCGGGGCCAGGCAGGTTGCCGGTTTCGCACCTTTCGTGCGCTGCCTGGGGCGGACCATTTTCTGCCTGGTCCCCACGGAGCGCGTTCAAGGCTGAAACCCTTGTATTGCAAGGGATCGACGCGGGCTGGTCCGGTCCGGAGAAACCGTCGCGACGCCGTTTCCGGTTTGTGGGGGCGTCCGAGGCCGTCGGTACGGTCCGCGCTGTCCCACGGGAGCGGAGCCCGGTCGGGAGTCTTCCCCCTTCTGCCCAGGCGTCGATGCGCGCGCGAGCACAGGAGATGGCATGCAAGTACGGAAATGGAACGAGGTCTACGAGCGCCTCCATACCGAGGGGCCCGCGCTCGCTGGGGCTGCGAGCACGACGACGGCGGGGCGGAATGTCGTCGACCGGACGAACGAGCGGATCGAGGGCGACGGTCCGCAGCTCGACGTGTCGAATGTCGCGAACTTCGCGACGAGCGCGTCGCCGGTGCCGGTTGCGGCACACGGTGCGCGTCGTGCCGGCCAGCTCGGCCGGTGCCGGGCTCGGGCCCGGCGCATGTCCGGAGTGCTCGTCGGTCGCCGGCGCGGCACCGGGCGGGTGCTCGTCGGACTCGCGGCCGCGAGTCTCGTGATCGGTGGCTTCGCCACCGTCGGCGCCCGCGGCAAGAGCGCGCAGGCGACGATCTCGCCGGCGAACACCGTGCACGCCTTCGCCGGCGCGCCCGTGCTCACCGCGAACGTCGCGTCGAGCGCGCCCTACGCCGCGATCGCGTCGACGCCGTCGGGCGGGGGCTACTGGATCGCCGCGCAGGACGGCGGCGTGTTCGCCTTCGGCAGCGCCGGCTTCTTCGGCTCTGCGGGCGGACAGCACTTGAACCAGCAGATCGTCGGCCTCGCGTCGACGCCGTCGGGCCGCGGCTACTGGCTCGTCGCGCGTGACGGCGGTGTCTTCTCGTTCGGCGACGCAAAGTTCTTCGGCTCGGTCGGCGGCCGCTCCATCAACGCGCCGATCGTGGGCATCGCGTCGGCCGCCGACGGCAACGGCTACTGGCTCGTCGCTCGCGACGGCGGCGTGTTCGCCTTCGGTGACGCGTCGTTCCTCGGCTCCATCGCCGGGCTGCCCAACCACACCGACGTGACCGGCATCGCGTCGACGCCGACGCACCATGGCTACTGGCTCGTCTCGAGCGACGGCGGCGTGTTCGCGTTCGGCGACGCGGTCTTCTCCGGCTCCGAGGCACCCGAGCACGTCAAGGACGCGACCGGCATCGCCGCCGGAACCCAGGGCTACTGGGTCGCGCGGCGCGACGGATCGGTGCTCGGCTTCGACACCGGCGTGATCGCGGCCGCGACACCGGCGGTCGAAGCGCCGGGCGCGGCAACGGTCGGCGTCGCCGCCCGCGCGGGTGGCGGCTACTGGACCGTGCAGGCCCAGCAGCCCGACCTCGTCGATCACATGAACCCGTTCCTCGTGTGCACGCGTTCGCACGAGTCGAGTCACACGCCGCCGGCGTACGACAACGGCTACCAGGCCGTGAACCCGTCGGGTACGTACCGCGGTGCGTACCAGTTCTCCCGCTCGACTTGGAACAACGCCGCGTTGCGCGCCGGTCGCCTCGACCTCGTCGGCGTCGACCCCGCGCAGGCGAGCATCCCGGATCAGGACCTGCTCGCGCTCGACCTGTACCACTGGCAGGGCGCGGGTCCCTGGATGGGCCGCTGCTCCGGGTTGTAAGGCGCGCCGCGCCACCGGCAACAAGTTCTCGCACGACGGGCGGGTCGCTTTGCGGCCCGCCCGACGTGCGTGCCGAGGCGTCAGGAGCGGCGAGCGCAGCGTGCGCGACCAGAAATCTTGGGGCGCGGGCCTCCACGTCTACCCTCCGAGTGTGTCGAGCGAGGGCGGACCGGAACCTGCGAATGCGCTCGCGTCCGACGTCGCCGACTTCGGCTTCTCCGACCGGGGTCCGTGGGTCGTCGACCCCGACGCGATGTCGTGGCGCGTCGGCCTCGAAGCCCTGCGCGAGCGCGCCAACGCCGAGGCGCCGCGCCTCCTGAAGCCGCGCAAGGTGCCGCCCGTGCGGCGCGTGCTCGACGTCAGCGCGCGCGTCGGCGTGGCCCTCGGCATCTGGTACGCGGTCGAGCGCCGGCAGGAGCCGAGCGCGCGCCGCCGCGCGCTCTCGCGGCGGCTTCGCGTCGCGTTCGCGCACCTCGGACCGACGTACATCAAGATGGGGCAGATCGTGTCGTCGGGGGAGGGGCTCTTCCCCGAGGAGCTGGTCTCCGAGTTCAAGCTGCTGCGCGACCGCGTTCCGCCCGAGACCTTCGAGCACGTGCGCGAGGTCGTCGAGGCCGACCTCGGGAAGCGCATCGAGGCCGTGTTCTCACGCTTCGAGCGTGAGCCGATCGCGGCCGCGTCGATTGCGCAGGTGCACGCGGCGACGCTGCACACCGGCGAGGAGGTCGTCGTCAAGGTGCAACGGCCGAAGGTCGCGCGCCTCGTGCGTGAAGACCTGCAGGCGCTCGCATGGCTGGCGCCGCGTCTCATCGGCCGCATCCCGGTCGCCGCGCTCGCGAACCCGCCCGCGCTCGTCGAGCTGTTCGCGGAGACGATCGTCGAAGAGCTCGACTTCCGGCTCGAGGCCGAGAACATGCTCGACATCGCGCGCGTCCTCGCCGAGACGGGTCAACGGGCGACGATCGTGCCGCGACCGCACCCGCGCTACGTGACCCGACGCGTGCTCGTGATGGAGCGCCTCGACGGCTTCGCGTGGGACGACGTCGCGTCGATGAAGCGCGCCGGCGTCGACACCGAAGCGGTCTTGCACGCGGGCCTCGTCGCCTTCATGGAGGGCGCCATGCTCTACGGCGTCTTCCACGGCGACCTGCACGGCGGCAACCTCCGCGTGCAACCGGACGGCCGCACCGCGCTCATGGACTTCGGCATCACCGGACGGCTGACCCCGCTGAAGCGCATCGCATTCCTCTTCCTGCTCATGGGCGCGACGACGGGCGACATCCGCGCGCAGCTCGGCGCGCTGCGCGACCTCGGCGCGTTCCCGGCCGACACCGATCTCGACGCGGTGTCGCGCGACCTCGGGCTCGACCAGCCTCTCGTCGACCCGACGACGCTGTCGGCCGACGAGCTCGTGCATCAGCTCCAGGACCTCACGAAGCAACTGCTTGCGTACGGCGCCCGCGCGCCGAAGGAGCTCATGCTCTTCGTGAAGAACATGATGTTCCTCGACGGCGCGATCGCGACGCTCGCGCCCGATCTCGACATCCTCGAGGAGATCCAGAAGGTCCACATGGAGATCGGCGCGCGCCACGGCGAGCGGCTCGCGATGGAGATGGGCGTCGACCCCGCGCTCGCGACCGTGTTCGACGCCGCGTCGGTGAAGGCCGCGATGGGACTGCCGGCCGACGTCGAGAAGCTGACCTACCGCGACGTGCAGGCGCGCCGTGAGCTCATCCGCAGCCGCTTCGAAGCGCGGCGCAAGGGCGGTTCCTGAGCGTCGGGCGTCACCGCTTGCGCGCGTGTGCGGCCCAGCCGTATTCGTTGACCCGCACGTCGATCGCGTCGAAGCCGGCACGCGCCAGCCGCGCGTCGACCGTCGTCGGGTCGACCGGGTTGTACGTGTCGCCGTCGTGGAACGCACGCAGGTCGTCGCTGGCCACGCTGTCGGAGAGCACGAGCGCGCCGTCCGGCGCGAGGACGCGTGCGAGCTCGCCGAAGATGCGGTCCTGGAGCTCGAGCGTCGGCACGTGGTGCAGCATCGTGAAGGAGACCGCGCCCGTGAAGCGGTCGTCGTCGAGTGGGATCGCGGTCGCATCCGCGTTCACCACCTCGACGTTCGTTCCCGCGAGTCGTTCCGCGAGCGCGCCGGCGAGCGACGGGTCGAGCTCGACGGCCGTGAGCCGCGCGACCTGCTGCCGGAGCTCGTCGGTCGTGAGACCGGGGCCCGGGCCGATCTCGATCACGTCGGCGCCGAGCTCCACGCCCGTCAGCGCCCACGGCATGATCCATTGCTTCAACGCATCGCGCCACTCGTCGCTCGCGCAGACCGCGAGATGCTCCTCGTTCATGCGCGGGGACGGTATCCGGCTCACGCTCGTGGAGCCCGCGGCGCACGACTTCTAGGCTGCGCCCCCATGACGTTCGATCGTGACGAAGTCGAGGCCGCGTTCCGCACGTACTGGGAGCTCGGCGCGGTGGGCGAGGACTGGGACGCGTGGTGCGACGAATGCTTCACCGCCGATGTCACGTACATCGAGCACCAGCTCGGGAACCGCAACGGTCGCGAGGAGGTGCGCGCGTGGATCAAGCCGACGATGGAGGAGTACGGCTCGATCTACACGGTGTACGAGTGGCACATCATCGAGGGTGACCGGCTCGTCGTCTCGATGCAGAACCGGCGCGACCATCCCGATGCCGCGCAGCCGCCGATCGACTTCCGCGGCATCACGATCCTCGAGTACGCGGGCGACGGGAAGTTCTCCTCGGAGGAGGACTTCTGGTCGATCGCCGAAGGCGTCGCGACGATGAAGCAGTGGATCGCGGCGACGCGCGACCACGGCGAATTCCTTGCGCAGCGCACGCGCCGCGACTGGGGCTCCGGTCCCGCGTGGACGATCGGCGCGCCCACGTTCGCCGGGAGCCTCGGCGCGCGATCCTGATGGTCGCACGTGCTCCGCTGTGCGCGGACTCCTCCGACTGATCGCGCGCTCGCGCGGCGCCGATCCGAGACGCGGGATGGGAGTGGACGACGGCGCTCGCTCGCTTCGCTCGCCGCTGCCCGCGACGGGTTGCGGCGGGTTAGCGGCGCGGCGTCGACTTGGCGATGCTGCGCGCGCGGTAGCCCTTCGGCGCGACCGTGACGGCTTCGCGATCGGCGTTCAGCGTGTGGTCGCCGAGGACGCTCTCGAGATCGGTGTAACCCGACGCGTGCTCGAAGCTCTTCGCGTCGTCCTTGCCCTCGCCCGACTTCTTCGTCCTGAAGCTCATCTCCGCCCTTTCGCCCGAACCTGTGTTCCTGCACATGATCGGCACCACGGCCGCAAAACCTGAGCCGGTTTGTTACACAGGTTCTGCACCAATCGGGCCGTCGCGGCGCCGAGACGGGGCCGTGCTTGCCGGTTCTCCCGGTCGCATGCCCGATCGGCCCGGCCCGGGTTCCGGCGCGCGGCCGCCCGAGCCCGTTCGCCGGCTCCGATAGCGTTTCGACGTGCCCGAGATGCCCCAGATGCAGGCCCTCGCCGAGCGCCTCACCGACCGGCTCACCGGTACCGTGTTCGAGGGTTACGAGCCGCTCGGCTTCACCGGCCTCAAGACGGTGAGCCCGGCGCCGGAGGCGCTCGTCGGCAACCCGCTCGAGCGCGTGGGCCGGCGGGGTAAGTACCTCGTGTTCGAGCTCGGTGGTCCCCGGATCCTCGTGCACCTCTCGCAGGCGGGCCGGCTCGACATCGAGGACCCGCCCAAGAAGACCCGGCCGAAGGGCTCGGTCGTCCGCCTGCGGTTCACCGTGCCCGACGACGACCGCGTCCTCGCGTTGCTCGTGCGCGAGCACGGCACCGAGCGCAAGGCCGGATGGTGGATCGTCGGCGAGGGCGACGACGGGCCGCTCGAGAAGCTCGGTCCCGAGCCCGACAACGAGGAGTTCGCGCGGCTCGTGCGCGAAGGCACCGACGGTCGGCGCATCCACACGCTGCTGCGCGACCAGCGCACCGTGTCGGGTGTCGGCCGCGGCTATGCCGACGACGCGCTGCACCGCGCGCGACTCTCGCCGTACGCGTCGTTGAAGACGCTCGATGCCGACGAGCGCGAGCGACTGCTCGACTCCGTGCGCGCGGTCCTCGCCGACGGGCTCGAGCGCGAGCGCACGCGCACGGGCGGGTTGTCGGAGAACAAGCTCGGTGGGCACTTCGTCGTGCACGGCAAGGCGGGCGTGCCGTGTCCCGTGTGCGGCGACGACCTCAAGCGCGTCTCGTACGAGTCGCACGAGGTCGTCTACTGCCCGCGCTGCCAGACCGGCGGCAAGGTCCTTGCCGACCGCAGACTCTCGCGCCTCATCAAATAGTGGTACTGCGTTATCGGCGTATCGCCGAATAACGCAGTACCACTAGTGACGGATGGGGCCGGTGTCGACGACTTCGAACGCGGAGCCGGGCACGGTCTTGAGCTGATCGTGCGTACACGTGACTCCCCCCGATGTCGGTTCCCCGACGCGGGTATCGGCTCGGGCCGCGCGATCCTGGAATGATGAGGGCAAGAGATCAATGACGATCCCAACCCGCGTGCGGAGCGGCGAGCGCCCCCGGGCCGGGTATCCCGGCCTGCAGCGAGTGCGACCATGATGACCGCGTACATCCCCAGCCCTGCGAAGGGCATCCTGCACCTCGGCCCGATCCCGCTGCACGCGTACGGGCTCTGCCTCGCGATCGGTGTGCTCGTCGCGGCGTCGGTCGCGGAACGCCGTTGGGAGGCAAAGGGCGGGCGCCCCGGCGTCATCGGCGAGATCGGCGTCGCGGTCGTGATCTCGGGCGTGATCGGAGCGCGCGTCTATCACCTGTTCACGGGCTACAACTGGGACCAGGGCGGCATCGCGGGCACGTTGAAGATCTGGCAGGGCGGGCTGTCGATCTGGGGCGCGGTCGGCGGCGGTGTGATCGCGCTGCTCGTCGAGGCGCACCGCAAGCATCTGGCGAAGGGCATGCTGCTCGACGCGGTTGCGCCCGGCGTCGTGCTCGCGCAGGCGATCGGACGTTGGGGCAACTATTTCAATCAGGAGCTGTTCGGCCGCCCCACGAAGCTCCCGTGGGGACTCGAGATCGACGTCGCGCATCGTCCCGCGCAATACCTCGCGTACAAGACATTTCAGCCGACGTTCTTGTACGAGTCGCTCTGGTGTCTCGCGGTGTTCGGCGTGCTCATGTGGCTCGAACACCGTTTCCGGACGCGACCCGGTCAGACGTTTGCGTTGTATGTCGCCCTGTACACGTTCGGGCGATTCTTCTTCGAGTTGATGCGCAGTGATCCGGCAACGCGCGTTCTCGGTGTTCGGTTCAACGCGCTGCTGAGCGCCGCGCTCTGCGTGATCGCAACGGTGTGGTTCGTGGCGCTCGCGCGCCGTGCGACATCCGTGGAACCGTCGATTGCGATGAGTGACGAAGATCACACCGTCGACGAGCCCGATCTCGGTGCACCGGCGTCGTAACCTCGTTGCGCGCGCTTCCCCGGGCGCACGAGACTCGTTTCCACTACTTCCCCCACCGCACGAGAGTTGATTCATGTCTGCGACGACTCAACCGGTTCCTGCTCCGCCCCCGCCCGCTTCCGCTGCCGCGCTTGCCGCGCGCGCGGCGGACGCGTCGAAGGTGTATGGCGAAGGCGAGGCCGAGGTGCGCGCGCTCGACCACATCACCGTCGACTTCGCGAGCCACCAATTCACCGCGATCATGGGTCCGTCGGGTTCGGGCAAGAGCACGTTGCTGCACTGCCTCGCGGGTCTCGATCGATTGACGACCGGTCAGGTCTATCTCGGTGAGCTCGACATCACGCATCTCGGTGAGAAGGACCTGACGCGCGTTCGTCGCGATCGGTTGGGCTTCGTCTTCCAGACGTTCAACCTCATCCCGACGCTCACCGCGATCGAGAACATCGTCCTGCCGATGTCGCTCGCGGGAACCGATCCCGACGAAGCGTGGGTCGATCACGTCATCGACATCGTCGGCTTGCGCTCGCGGCTCTCGCACCGGCCGTCGGAGCTGTCGGGTGGTCAGCAGCAGCGCGTCGCCGTCGCACGCGCGCTTGCGAGCCGTCCGCAGATCGTGTTCGCCGACGAGCCGACCGGCAACGTCGACTCGCGCGCGGGAGCGGAGATCCTCGGCTTCATGCGCGATGTCGTACGCGATCACGGTCAGACGATCGTGATGGTGACGCACGATCCCGTCGCCGCGGGCTACGCGGGACGCGTCGTGTTCCTCGCCGACGGCAAAATCGTCGACGAGCTGAGCGCGCCGACATCCGACGGCGTGATCGACATGATGCGCAAGCTCGGCGGCTGATCGATGCTGAAGGTCGCGATCCGCGGAATCCTTGCGAAGAAGCTGCGCGTCGTCCTGACGTCGATCGCGATCGTGCTCGGCGTCGCGTTCATGGCGGGGACGCTCGTGCTCTCCGACACGATCACGCACACCTTCGACACGCTCGCGGTGCAGGTCAACACGGGCTTGTCGGCGACGGTGCGTGCGAAGGCCGCGTTCAAGTCCGAGGGTCAGCAGCAACGCAACTGGATCGACGCGAGCCTGCTCGACACGGTCAAGAACGTGCCCGGAGTGCAGGCCGCGAGCCTCGACGTGCAGGGCCTCGCGTTCGTCGTCGGGCGCGACGGCAAGGCGATCACGAAGACGAGCGGCGCGCCCGGTCTCGGCTTCGCGTGGGATCCGAACTCCACGTTGCGCGCGGTGCACCTCATCTCGGGCAAGCCGCCCGAGCAACCGAACGACATCGTCATCGACAAGCATTCCGCCGACCAGGGCCACTTCAAGATCGGCGACCAGGTCCGCATCGTCGTCAGCTCGGCGAACGGTGGATCGAACCTCTATCGCCTCACCGGCATCGTGAAGTTCGGGTCCGTCGACAGCCCGCTCGGCGCGACGCTCACGTTCTTCACCCAGCCGACCGCGGAGCGGCTGCTCACCGCGCCGGGCAAGGTCACGTCGATCGACGTCGCGGCGTCGTCGGGCACGAGCCAGACGGTGCTCGCGCAGCGACTGCGGCAGGCACTGACCGGTCAGAAGGGGATCGAGGTCATCACCGGCCAGGCCGCGGTGAAGGAGCAGCAGGACAACTTCCAGACCTTCATCAAGTTCATCAAGACGTTCCTGCTCGTCTTCGCGATCATCGCCCTGCTCGTCGGTTCGTTCGTGATCTACAACACGTTCTCGATCACGATCGCGCAACGCACGCGCGAGATGGCGCTGCTCCGATCGATCGGCGCGGGTCGCGGACAGATCCTCGGCAGCGTGTTCCTCGAAGCGCTCGCGACCGGTCTCGTCGCGTCGATCGTCGGCGTCGTCGGGGGAATCGGGTTGGCGGTCGGGCTCAAGGCCTTGCTATCGGGCATCGGGTTCGACATTCCGGCCACGAGCCCGGTCGTCACGGTCGGCACGATCCTCACCGCGGGACTCACCGGCGTGATCGTCACGCTGCTCGCGGCGATGTGGCCGGCGGTGCGCGCCTCGCGCGTCCCGCCGATCGCCGCGCTCCGCGACGTCGCGGTCGAGTCCACCAAGCTCAGCAAGCGCCGGCTCGTGATCGGCCTCATCGTCACGCTGTTGGGTGTGGTGAGCCTGCTGCAGGGGCTCTTCGGCGGCGGCTCGAACGCGTTGCCGAAGGTCGGTGGCGGCGCGCTGCTCGTGTTCATCGGCGTCACGATCCTCGGCCCGGTCTTCGCGCGGCCCGCGGCGCGCATCATCGGCGCGCCGTTGCCGAAGCTGCGCGGCATCACCGGGCGGCTCGCGCGCGAGAACGCGATGCGCAACCCGAAGCGAACGTCGGCGACCGCGGCCGCGCTGATGATCGGCGTCGGTCTCGTCGGTTTCGTCACCGTGTTCGCGGCATCGGCGACCGCGTCCGTCAACCACGCGATCGACCAGTCGATGAAGGCCGACTACATCGTCAACGTCGGCGGCTTCGGTACCACGCTGCCGCCGTCGATCGAGACGCAGCTCGGCGCGGTGCCCGGCATCGAGCGCGCGACCGGTCTGAAGATCGGACCCGCGAAGGTCGACGGTTCGGTGCAGCAGCTCCAGGCGACCGACCTGAAGATCGTGAACTCGTTGTTCGACCTCCAGGTGAAGGACGGCAGCCTCGCGTCGATGGGCGACCACGGTCTCGCGGTCGACAAGAAGGTCGCGAAGGACAAGGGCTGGAAGCTCGGGTCGAAGGTTCCGGTGCAGTTCACGCTCACGGGCCACACGACCTTCACGATCCAGGCGATCTACAGCCAGCCCGCGTTCGGGAGCTACGTGATCTCGCTCCCCGCGTACCAGCAGAACTTCGCCGACCAGTCCGACGTGTCCGTCTTCGTGAAGGCGAAGCCGGGGGTTTCGGCGGCGAGCGTGCGCCCCGCGCTCGAGAAGGTGATGGACAAGTTTCCGCAGGGCAAGCTCGAGAACCGCCAGGAGTTCAAGAACGATCAGAAGAAGCAGATCACGCAGCTGCTGACGCTGATCTACGCGCTGCTCCTGATGGCGATCATCATCGCCCTGTTCGGTATCGGCGTGACCCTCGCGCTCTCGATCTACGAGCGCACGCGTGAGATCGGGCTGCTCCGCGCGGTTGGCATGAGCCGTGCCCAGGTGCGGTCGACCGTGCGGTGGGAGTCGGTGATCATCGCGTTGTTCGGCACGGTGCTCGGCCTCATCATCGGTGTGTTCTTCGGATGGGCACTCGTGCACGCGCTCGCGGATCAAGGCCTCAACCGGCTCGCGCTCCCGCCGGGTCAGCTGATCATCCTGCTCGTCCTCGGCGCGCTCGTCGGATCGCTCGCGGCGTGGTCGCCGGCGCGGCGGGCCGCGAAGCTCGACATCCTCCAGGCGATCGTCACCGAGTAACGGCGCGCGTCGAGCGTCAGCCGGGTTGGATGCCCGCGTCCTTCTCGCGCACGATTTGCACGAGCTCGGCGCGGTAGGAGTCGAGCCGCGCGCGCAACTCGGTGTCGCTCGTCGCGAGGATGCGCAGCGCGAGCAGCCCCGCGTTCCGCGCGTTGCCGACGCCGACGGTCGCGACGGGAATCCCCGCCGGCATCTGCACGATCGACAGCAACGAGTCCATGCCGTCGAGGTGCTTCAGTGGCACCGGCACACCGATGACGGGCAGCGACGTGACCGACGCGGTCATGCCCGGCAGCGCGGCCGCGCCGCCCGCGCCGGCGATGATCACGCGCAGCCCGTGACCCGCGGCGTCGCGCCCGTAGTCGATCATCTCCTGCGGCGTGCGGTGCGCGGAGACCACGTGCACCTCGTAGCGCACACCGAACTCCGTGAGCGCGTCGAGCGCGCCCTGCATCACCGGCAGGTCGGAGTCGCTCCCCATGATCACGCCCACGAGCGGCCCGTCCACGGAGCCGACGCTACCCTGCCCGCCGGCGACCGAGGAGCGTGCACTGATGCGGACGAGGTTGACGGATCTGCTCCAGATCGAGCATCCGGTGATGCTCGCGGGCATGGGCGGTGTGTCGTACCACCGGCTCGTCGCCGCGGTGAGCAACGCGGGCGGCATCGGCACGCTCGGCGCGGCCGCGATGGAGTCACCGCAGATGGTGCGCGAGATCGCGCAGACGCGCGAGCTCACCGACAAACCGTTCGGTGTCGACCTGCTCGCGGCGATGCCGGAGCGGATGATCGCCGACGTCGTGGCCATCGTCGCGGGCGGCGCGTCGTTGTTCGTCGCCGGGCTCGGCGTACCGCGCGATGTCGTCGCACGCTGTCACGACGGCGGAGTGATCGTCGCGAGCATGTGCGGCAAGGTGCGCCACGCGACGGCCGCGGTGGAAGCGGGTTGCGACCTCGTCATCGCGCAGGGGACCGAGGCGGGCGGCCACACCGGCACGGTCGCGACGATGCCGCTCGTCCCGCAGATCGTCGACGCGGTCGGCGCGCGCGTGCCGGTCGTCGCGGCCGGCGGCATCTTCGACGGGCGCGGGCTCGCAGCCGCGCTTGCGCTCGGCGCCGACGGCGTGTGGCTCGGTACTCGTTTCATCGCGACGCCCGAGGCGCGCGCGGTGACGGGCTACAAGGACGCGCTCCTCCGCACCGAGGAAGACGGCACGGTCATCAGCCGCGGGTTCACGGGCAAGACGCTGCGGGCGGTGCGCAACGATTGGACGCAGTACGTCGAGGAGCACCCGGAGGTGCTCAAGAAGTTCCCCGAACAGATGGGCGTCGCCTTCGAGAACAACGCGCTGCACCTCGGCGGCGACGAGGACACGCCCGTCGACCCCGACCGCGAGTGCTACCCGTCGGGCCAGGGCGTCGGGGCGATCCACTCGCTCGAGCCCGCGGCCGACATCGTGCACCGCATCGTGGCCGAGGCCGAAGCGGTCCTGGCGCGGAACGCCACGCTCGTCACAAGCGCGTGAGGCACCGGCGCGATCCGCTCCCATCCCGCGTGCGGAGCGGCGAGCGAGTGCGACGATGAAACCGCGGTTGCTCGTCGTCGGAGCCGATGCGGGAGGGATGAGCGCGGCCGCGCAGGCGCGTCGACGCGCGCAGCCCGACCAGCTCGAGATCGTCGCCTTCGACAGCGGGCCCGACACGTCGTGGTCGGCGTGCGGCATCCCGTACTTCGTCGGCGACCTTATCCACGACGCCGACGACCTCATCGTGCGTACGGTCGCCGAGCACCGCGCCCAAGGGATCGAGGTCGAGCTCGAAACCGAGGTCGTGGCGATCGATACCGACGCGCGTCGCATCCGTGTGCGCAACGCCGGTGGCGAGCGCGACGAGTCGTTCGACCAGCTCGTGATCGCGACGGGCTCGGCGCCCGCGCGACCCGACATCGCTGGTGCGCGCGCGGCCGGCGTCTTCGGCGTGCAGACGCTGCGCGACGGCATCGCCGTGCGTGCCGCGGTCGACGGCGGCGCGCAGCGCGCGGTCGTCGTCGGTGGGGGCTATGTCGGTCTCGAGATGGCGGAGTCGTTGCACCGGCGCGGCCTGGAGGTGTGCGTCGTCGACCGTGCCGAGCAGCCGATGCACTCGTTCGACCCCGACATGGGCGCGCTCGTCGCCGACGCGATCCGCGCGCTCGGCATCGAGGTGCACCTCGGTGTGACGGTCGACGCGTTCGACACCGACGACACCGGTCACGTGCGCGCGGTGCGCACGAGCGCGGGCACGTTTCCGACCGATCTCGTCGTGCTCGGCCTCGGTGTCCGGCCCAATTCCCGGCTCGCGGTCGACGCGGGACTGAAGGTCGGCGAGCGCGACGGCATCCGCACCGACGCCCGCATGGAGACGAGCGTCGAGGGGATCTGGGCCGCGGGCGACTGCGTCGAGGTGCTGCACCGCATCACCGGTAAGCACGTCGCGATCGCGCTCGGCACGCACGCGAACAAACAGGGTCGCGTCGTCGGTGTGAACGCCACCGGCGGCGCGCTCACGTTCCCCGGCGTGATCGGCACCGCGGTGACGAAGATCTGCGAGTACGAGATGGGGCGCACCGGACTCAGCGAGCGCGAGGCGCACGCTGCGGGCTTCACCGCGATCGCGGCGCGGATCGAGGCGACGACGCGCGCGGGCTACTACCCGGGCAGCGGTCCGATCACGGTGAAGCTCGTCGCCGAGTCGCCGACGGGCCGGTTGCTCGGCGCGCAGGTCATCGGACACGAAGGCGCGGCGAAGCGCATCGACGTGCTCGCGACCGCGATCTGGAACGAGATGACCGCCGACGACTTCTCGCAGCTCGACCTCGGCTACGCACCGCCGTTCGCGCCGGTGTGGGACCCCGTCCTCGTCGCCGCCCGCAAAGTCGCTTCCGAGCTCCCAGCCGCCTAGTGGTACTGCGTTACCCGGCTATACGCCGGTAACGCAGTACCACTCACCACGGCGCGCGCGTCAACCGCGCTTGACGGCGGCGCTCTCCTCGGCGAGGTCGGCCTCGTACATCATCTTCACGAGCTGCTCGAAGCTGACCCGCGGCTCCCAGCCCAGCTTCTCCTTCGCCTTGCTCGCGTCGCCGATGAGCAGGTCGACCTCCGACGGGCGCTCGAAGCGCGTGTCGTGGCGCACGTACTCCTCCCACGACTCGTAGCCCGCGAGGTGGAACGCGACGTCGAGGAACTCACGCACGCTGTGCGTCTCGCCCGTCGCGATCACGTAGTCGTCGGGTTCTTCCTGCTGCAGCATCAGCCACATCGCCTCGACGTAGTCGCCGGCGTAGCCCCAGTCGCGTCGCGAGTCGATGTTGCCGAGCGAGATGCTGTCCTGGAGCCCGAGCTTGATGCGCGCGAGAGCGCTCGTGATCTTGCGGGTCACGAACTCCTGGCCGCGCCGCGGCGACTCGTGGTTGAAGAGGATGCCCGAGCTCGCGTGGATGCCGTAGGCCTCGCGGTAGTTCACCGCGATGTGGTGACCGAACACCTTCGCGACGCCGTACGGTGAGCGCGGGTGGAACGCAGTGCGCTCGGTCTGTGGCACCTCGCGCACCTTGCCGAACATCTCCGACGACGACGCCTGGTACAAGCGGATCGGGTTGTTCTGCGGACCGCCGACGATGCGCACCGCTTCGAGCATGCGCAGCACACCGAGCCCCGTGATCTCCGCGGTGAGCTCGGCCTGGCGGAACGACAGCTGCACGAAGCTGATCGCGCCGAGGTTGTAGACCTCGTCGGGCTGGACCTGCTCGACGACACCGATGAGCGACGACAGGTCGCGCAGGTCGCCCTCGATGAGCTCGATGCGCGGGTTCTCACCTTGGACGAGCGCGCTCTTCGGGTTGTTCTGACCGCGGAGCAGGCCGAACACCTGGTAACCCTTGTCGGCGAGGAACTCCGACAGGTAGCGCCCGTCCTGACCGGTGATGCCGGTGATCAGCGCTCGTTTCAACACGTGCCTCCCGCAGAGGGGTCGCCGGGGCCGGAACCCCTCGAAACTACCCGCTCCTCCGGTGAAACTCGGGGTCCAGCTGGCGCAGGAACTCGGCGCAGCGCTGTTCTTCGGCGGTCTCGCCGATCGCCGCCGCGGCCTGCCGCAGCCCCTCCAGCGAGCGCAGGAAACCGCGGTTCGTCTCGTGCGTCCAGCGCACGTAGCCGCTGCCGCGCCAACCCGACTGGCGTAGCCGGTCGAGCCCGCGGTGATAGCCGACGCGGAAGCACGCGTACGCCTCGACGTCGTCGCGCGCGAGCTCACCGAGGTGCGACCACGCGTCGAGCGACGCGGGCCAGCGTTCGACGACGTCGGACACCGCGGCCCGCCGGTGTTCGATGGGTTCCGCGAGGGCCCGCTCGAGCGCGGCGCGCACCTCGTCGGATTCGGGAGGGAGCACGGTCTCGGGCGGTCCGCCCGCGGTCAGCGGCACGTCCGTCATGGCCGCGGATAGTACGACAACGCGTTGGTGTGACGACCACCCACGTGCGACGCGACCCCGTGTGAGCGGCGGAAACGGGCACCGGTACCATTTGCACGATGACCTCCGCCCCCCTCGACGACACGCCCGCGGACGCGAACGACGAGCCGAAGCCGAACCACGCGCCGACGCGCGTCGTGCTCGTGCGTCACGGTGTCACCGCGCAGACGGGACCGCTGCTGTCGGGCCGCAAGCCCGGCATTCCGCTGTCGGACGAGGGCATCGCACAGGCGGAAGCCGCGGCGACGCGACTCTCGAAGCTCGCGATCGCAGCCGTGTACGCGAGTCCGATCGAGCGCACGACGCAGACCGCGCAGCACATCGCGACCGTTCTCGATCTTGCGGTCGTGCCGCTCGAAGGCGCGCTCGAAGCCGACTACGGCGACTGGACCGGCGCCAAGATCGTCGACCTCGCGAAGACCGACGAGTGGAAGGTCGTGCAGGTCGCGCCGTCGCGCGCGCGCTTTCCCGGTGGCGAGTCGATCCGCGAGATGCAGGCGCGCATCGTGAGCGCGATCGACGCGCTCGTCGCGCAGCACTCGCACGAGACCGTCGTCGTCGTCAGCCACGCGGATCCGATCAAGTCCGCGATCGCGCACTACACCGGCATGCACCTCGACATGTTCCAGCGGGTGTTCGTATCGCCCGCGTCGGTGTCGGTGCTCGAGTTCCATGCGTTCGGCGTGATGCTCGTGAAGTGCAACGACACGGGCGGTCTCGACGATCTCGCGCCGGCACCCGCGTCCGCCGACGCCACCACCGACGCCACCACCGACGCCAAAACCGACGACGAGCCCGCGGCGGAGGCGTCGTGATGGCCGAGATCATCGAGTTCGATCCGGTCGATACGTTGAGCGCGGGCTCGTTCGGCATGCCGGGCGATCGCACGTTCCTCATCCAGGCGCGCAAGGGATCCGCGGTGCTCAGCGTGCTCGTCGAGAAGGAGCAGGTCGCGCTGCTCGCGGCCGAAGCCGAGCAGTTCCTCTCGCGTCTCGACGACGAGTACCCGGAGACGGTGCCGCCGGTGTCGCCGCTCGAGGAGCCGGTCGCGGAAGCGGTTCCGTTGTTCCGCGCGCGCTTGATCGGTCTCGGCTTCGATCCCGAGCGCGAGCTCGTACTGCTCGAGCTGCGCGAGACCGCGGTCGAGGAAGAGGGCGAGCAGCCGCCCGCGCTCGAGGAGAGCGAGGGCCACGTCGCGCGGCTCTACGCCTCGCGTTCGCAGCTGCGCGCGATGGCGCGCATCGGCGCCGAGGCCGTCTCGGGCGGCCGTCCCGCGTGCCCGCTCTGCGACCGGCCGATGGATCCGTCCGGGCACGTCTGCCCGCGCTGGAACTAAGTGACGGAGGCCGCGGAGACCTCCGGTTGGCCGCGCCGGCCGGCCGTGCCGGACGCCGTCGCGCGCAGCCTGCTGCGCGACGCGGAGCTCGAGCTGATCGGGCGCATGCCGTGGTCGTCGAACGGCACGTTCCTCGCGAGCCTCGCCGACGAGCGCGGTGAGCTGCTCGCGATCTACAAGCCGCGGCAGGGCGAGCGGCCGTTGTGGGACTTCCGCACCGGCACGCTGTGCCAACGCGAGGTCGCGGCGTTCGCGGTGTCGCAGGCGATCGGGTGGAAGATCGTCCCCGACACGGTGCTGCGCGACGGCCCGCTCGGTGTCGGGTCGGTGCAGCGCTTCGTCGACCACGATCCCGAAGAGCACTACTTCACCTTGTTGCCCGACCACGAGCCCGAGCTGCGGCGGTTCTGCGCGTTCGACATCGTCGCGAACAACACCGACCGCAAGGGCGGTCACTGCCTGCTCGGCGAGGACGGCCACGTCTGGGGGATCGATCACGGCGTCACGTTCCACGAGCACTGGAAGCTGCGCACCGTCATCTGGGACTTCGCGGGGAGCAAGCTCGATGCGTCCGAGCGCGCCGGCATCGAGTGCCTGCTGCATTCGCTCGACGGCGCGCTCGGCGACGAGCTCGCGGAGCTGCTGTCACCGGCGGAGGTCGTGGCGACGCAGGCGCGGGCCGAGCACCTCCTCGAACGCGGCCGCTTCCCCGTCGCCGACGACGACTATCGAAATTTCCCCTGGCCGCTGGTCTGATGGTCGTGCTCGCCGCGGGCCGGATACCGGCCGGCGGGCGCTCGCCGCTCCGTGGCGCGGGATGGGAGTGAGCGAGGTCGCCTGCTCGCTTCGCGCGCGGCTCTGCCGCTAGCGTCGCCCGACACACGGGCGAAGGGTGGGCACGTGAAACGACGGTGGGCGATCACGATTGTCGCGGGCGCGCTCGCGTTCGCGGCGATGCCGCATGCAAGCGCCGCGCCGCGCGCGCCGCGCTGGGTCCGCGAGGTGGGGACCCACTACTGGCAGAACGGTTACGACGTCGCGCTCGACGACGCGGGCAACTCATGGGTCGTCGGCTCGTCGATCGGCAAGTTTCCGAAGTCGGGCGCGTCCGTCTCGCACCGTGCGACGACCGGGTTCCTCGCGGAGTTCAATCACCGCGGCGCGCTCGTGTCGGCGACGCAGTTCGGCACCGCGCGCACCGGCGCGACCGGTATCGCGCGCGACCCCGGCGGCAACCTCGACGTCGTCGGCTGGACGTACGGACCCGGTGAGTTCCCCGGCACGATCGACGCCAACGCCGGCAAGTCGGACGCGTTCGTCCGTCAGTACGACGCCGACGGCAACCACGTGTGGACGCACCTGTTGGGATCGTCCGAAGCCGACGAGGCCCTCGGAGTCGCGACCGACGCCGACGGCAACCTCTACGTCGTCGGCAACACGGCGGGCTCGATGCCCGGCGCGCCCGAAGCCGCGGGCTTCGACGGCGACGGTTGGATCGCGAAGTACGCGTCCGACGGCACGCTCGCGTGGGTGCACCAGCTCGTGACGAATCGCGAGGACGACATCACGGGCGTGACCGCCGCGCCGGGCGGCGGCGTCGACGTCGTGGGCACGACGGAAGGCGCGCTCAAGGGCGACGCATCGAATCCGTTCTACGCCGACGTCGTCGTTGCGCACTACGGCGCCGACGGCACGCGCACCTGGCTGAAGCAGATCGGGTCCGACGAGCCTGATCTCGGGCAGGGCATCGCGACCGACGCGACCGGGCACGTGTTCGTCGTCGGCACGACCCCGGGTCAGCTGCCGGGATGGACGAAGAAGGTCGAGTTCTACGGCGACACGTTCCTGCTGGAGCTCGACGCGTCGGGCAATCAGCTCGCGGTCACACAGTTCGGCGGTGAGGGCTACGACTTCGGATACGACGTCGGCACCGACGCACTCGGCGACGTGTTCGTGACCGGCACCACGGAGCACCATCTGGCCCGCGCGCCGGAGACGAACCCGTACGGCACCGACGCGTTCGTCGCGCGCTTCACGACGGCCGCGCACCACGACGGCTTCCGCATGGCGTGGGTCCACCAGATCGGCGCCGGCACCATCGCGAATGGCCGTGGTATCGCGGTGACACCCGACGGCACCGTGACGATGGCGGGCTGGGCCGCCGGGCCGATCGCGGACGCCGGGAACTACGGCGGCAACACCGACGCGCTCGTCGCGCGCTTCGGCCGCGTCAGCTGACCGTTCCCGCGGTGTCCAACTCGGCGTCGAGGTAGCGGGTGCGGCAGAGCGCGCGTTGCAACTTGCCGGACGACGTCTTGGGCAAGGAGCCCGGGCGCACGAGCACGACGTCCTCGGGTGGAATGCCGACCGCGTCGTAGACCGCGCTCTTCACTGCGGCGCGGATGCGGTCGAGCTCGTAGCTCTTGCTCTCGGCGACGACGACGAGCGACTCGCGGCCGCGCCGGCCTTCGGTACCGAACGCGATGACGTTGCCCGCGCGCACGCCTTCGATGTGGTTCACCGCGCGCTCGACGTCCTGCGGGTAGACGTTGCGCCCGCCGAGGATGATCACGTCCTTGATGCGACCGCACACCACGAGCTCGCCGGCGGTCATGTAGCCCAGGTCGCCGGTGCGCAACCAACCGTCGTGGAGTGCGTTCGCGGTCGCCTCGGGATGCCGGTAGTAGCCGGGCGTGACCGACCCGCCCCGGATCTCGATCTCGCCGACCTCGCGATCGCGCATCGCCGTGCCGCGCGTGCGATCGCAGACGCGAACGTGCAAGCCGGGCACCGGCCGGCCCAGCATCGCGAGCCGGCGCGCTTCGGGGTGATCGGGCGCGCACGGCGAGGCGTACTGGTCGGACTCGAGCACGCGCCGGTCGACGGCGTCGACGACGAGGCCGCGGCCCTTCGGCGGGAACGTCACCGCGAGCGTGGCCTCGGCCATGCCGAACGCGGGGAACACCGCGCCGGGTGCGAGGCCGTGCGGCGCGCCGGCCGCCGTGAATGCCTCGACCGAGGCGGGGTCGACCGGCTCCGCACCATTGAGGGCCAGTGACCACCGCCTCAGGTCGAGTCCCTGGAGCCGCCGCAACGCGCGGCCCGCGAGCACGTAGGAGAAGTTCGGTCCCGCCGTCGCGGTCCCGCCGAACGCATCCATCCATTCCATCCAGCGCGCCGGCGCCGCGAGGAAGTCCTGCGGCGCGGCGAGCGCGAGGTTCATGCCGACCGTCATCGGCGTCGCGAGCAGACCGATGAGGCCCATGTCGTGATAGAGCGGCAGCCACGACACGCCGACGTCGTCCGCGTCGAGCGCGCCGGCGGCGACGATGCCGTCGAGGTTCGCGGTGACGCAGCGGTGCGGCAGCATCACGCCCTTCGGATCGGACGTCGAGCCGCTCGTGTACTGCAGGATCGCGAGCGCGTCAGGATCGTCGGCCGGTCGCACGTACGCGTCGGCGCGCAGACGACCGGGACCCGCGGTCAGCTCGTCGAGACCGATCACGGAGGGATCGCCGGGCTCGGGCGCGATGAACGGCGCGAGCTGCGGATCGATGACGAGCAGCACCGCGTCCGACGCGCGCAGTCGTGCGCGCGTCTGGTGCACGAAGTCGTCGATCGACGCGAGCCGCATCGGCAGCGGCAACATCACCGCGGCTGCGCCCGCGATCCACGTCGCCTCGATCGCGGTCACGAGCGCGCGCGTCGTCGGGCCGAGGATCGCGACGTGCGAGCCGGGCGCGACACCCCGTGCCTGCAGGCTCGCGGCCATCGCGCGGGCGTCGTCGTAGAGCTCGGCCCAGGAGACCCGTTCGCCGCCTGGGTCCCCCGAACCCGCCGATTCGAGGAAGGTGATCCACCCCGAGGAGTCGGCGGCCCGTTCGATGCGGGGAAGCAGTGAGCTCATTGTCGATTTCGACCCCGTGCCGCCCATGCGGGTTACTCCGTCGGCCGCCCCGGCGCCGGGCTTACGGTTCTCGCCAGAATGAGCGGGGCGGGGCGCGGCCCTCCCGAGGCCGCAGGCTGCGGCGTCAGGAGCGGCGGGCGCAGCGAGCGCGACCAGAAATTACGGGCCACCCAGCGCAGCCGTGGGGTCTCTGAAGAACCGGGATCGGGGCCACACGAGGTCGGCGCCGGCCGCTCGCGCCGCGGCGGCTGCGTTCTCGTCGACATGAGGTCCGAACGCCACGATGCGCGCACCCGGCACCGCCGCGCGGAGGTTGCCCACCGCGCCTGCGAACTTCGCGAGGTCGACGACGACGACGTCGGCGCCGCGGCACTCGTCCGCATCACGCGCGAACGCGATCTTTGGGAACGCCGCGCTCAACTTCGAGCGATCCATGAGATCGCTCGACAGCGCGACGATGCACACACGGTCGCCTGCTCCCTCGTCGCGGCACGGAGCTTCGACGTCGTTCGTCGGTGACCGCTCGCCGGCTCCGGTCACGGAGTCGGGTCCGGCTTCGGCGCGGGCGGCGGCAGGACGCGCGGTTCCGCGATCGCGAACTCGGGCCAACGCTTGCGGCTGCGCGCGGAGAGCTTGTGCATCAACGCGATCGCGCCGGGATCGTCGTCGCCCGGTCGGACCTCGATCACACCGTCGCGCTGCATCGCGTCCATGAGCTCGCGGCCGGCGTCGGTGCGCACGATGGTGAGCGTCCAGTCGTTGAACGCGCCGATCCCGCCGGTGGAGATGTCGGCGTGCTCGGCTGCGAAGTCGGGACACATCTTGCAGCCTTCACGCGTCCACTGGTGACACTCCTTGAGCGGCACCTCGTGGTACGAGCCGTCCTTCATCCAGATCTGGAAGACGCCCTTGATGTTCATCTTCCGCATGTCGGCCTTCTTGAGGCCGTACTTTGCTTCGAAGAGCTCTTCGAAGATCGCGTCGTCGAACGTCTTCGAGCACAGCAAGCCGATGTTGAGGCTGAACCGGCGCGCGACCTTGCCCGCCTTGCGCTGCTTCATCGCGGGTGGCGACGACGACTGGCACGACATGCCGACGAGCGCGATGCGCTCCTCTTCCTTGGCGAGATCCTTGTACGCCATCGTGTTCGCGGAGTACGTGTAGCGGCTGCCGGCCGACGCGACGACTTCCTCGCGCGTGCGCGCCACGCCGGGGATCGCCTTCCACGTGGTGCCGTCGCCTTCGAGGTAGGAGACGAGCGCGGCGTCGATGATGTCGTGCTCGAGCGCGTACACGAGGATCGCCGACACGAGTCCGCCGTCCTGCCCGACCTCGTGCAGCTCGGGATCCGTCGCCCGTGCAAGCACGATGTCCTTGCTGACTCCCGAAACCTCCTCGACCGTGCGGGCGCGACCGAAGAGGAACTCGTCGATCTCGGGTTCCCACGCGCGGAAACGTGGGCACGCGCGCGTGCACGACGTGCAGGCCTTGTCGCCATGGCTGCAGTCGCCCGGACCGCCGTAGTCGAGCTCGTTCTGCACCGGCTTGTAGACGCCGAGGAGGTCGTCGTAGTCGAGGACGTCGTGGGGGCACGCGATCACGCATCCCGCGCAACCCGTGCAGAGACCGGTGGTGACGACCTCGTCGTACAGGTGCTTCCAGGAGAAGCTCCACCGCTCTTTCTTGGCGACCGGCTCGGTCGTCGTCATCCGACCCTCCACGTGGCCCACCGCATGACGGGGCAGTCTGCCATGCGTTGCCGGAGTGGCATCCGGTCGAGGTCTAGGACTCTGCGGGCAGGTCGGCCGGGCCGCGCCGGCGAGGCGCGCCGATGAACGCGGTGCCCATCAGCACCATTCCGATGCCGATGAACGTGAGGCCGAGCACGTCGCCGCCCGTGAACGGCAGCCCGTTCGAATGGTGTGCCGAGGTCGTCGGGTCGCCCGACGCGGGTCCGACGGACGCGGGCGGCGAGGTGGGCGTCGTGTGCCCGTTGCCGTACGCGCTGCTCGCGTCGCGCGCGACCGCGACGGCCCGTGTCTTCGCGCTCGCGTCGACGACGCGGCCGTGAAGCGGGACGGTCGTGGAGGCCGCCGCCGCGCCGATCGCGGCGGTCCATACGATCGGAACGGCCATCACGGCCGCGATCGCGCCGAGCATCCACCGCCTCGAGCCTCGCACTCGCACCCCCGCCTTCCCGTGGCGTCGTGGAGGCTACCGGCCACTCCTCGTGGCGACAAAGCGGCGGCCGGTACGATCTCGCCGGTGAAGATCCGAGAGATCCTCGGCACGGGGCCGAGCTACTCGTTCGAGTTCGGGCCGCCGCGCACGCCCGAGGCCGAGGCGCAGCTCGAGCGTGCGCTGATCGAGCTCGAGCCGTTGCACCCGTCGTTCGTGTCGGTGACCTACGGCGCCGGCGGGAGCACACGAGAGCGCACGTACGAGATCGTCACGCGCATCAACCGCGAGACGTCGATGACGTCGATGGCGCATCTCACGTGTGCCGCGCACACACGCGCGCAGATCCGCGACATCGTGGCCGGATACGGCGCGGCCGGTATCGAGAACATCCTCGCGTTGCGCGGCGATCCGCCCGCCGACCTCGATCTCCCGGTGAGCGAGTTCGACTACGCAGTCGACCTCGTCGAGCTCGTCCGCACGCTCGGCGACTTCTCGATCGGCGTCGCCGCGCACCCGGAACCGCACCCGCGCTCGCCGAGCCTCGAAGCCGACCGTCTCCACACCGCCGCGAAGCTGCGCGCGGCCGACTTCGCGATCACGCAGTTCTTCTTCGATGCGCGCCATTACTTCGACCTCGTCGAGTCGATGCAGCGACTCGACGTCGACAAGCCCGTGATCCCGGGGATCATGCCGGTGCTGAGCCTCGCGGGTATCACGCGCATGTCACAGCTCCAGGGATCGGAGTTTCCCGCGTGGCTCGCGGAGAAGCTGCACGCGGTCGCCGACGATCCGCAGGCCGTGCGCGCGATCGGTATCGAGGAAGCGACGAAGCTGTGCGCCGTGCTGCTCGAAGGCGGCGCGCCGGGCCTGCACTTCTACACGCTCAACTTCTCGCGCGCGACGCGCGAGATCTGGGCGAACTTGGGGCTCTCGAGCCCCGCATAACCAGGCGCGACTGGGAGACGTGGGGACATGGGTTGCAGAACGCGAGTGCTCGCCGGCGTCGTGGCCGTGCTGACGGTCGGATCGGTCGTCGGCGTCGCGAGCGGGGTTGCGAGCGCCGGCTCACCGGGGTGGTCGCTCGCGCCGACCGTTACGGTCGGAACCGCGCAGAACACGCTCACGAGCGTCACGTGCCCGAGCCCCACCGACTGCGTCGCGGTCGGAAACTACGAGCACGACGAGGACGGCACCGTCAGCTATCGAACGCTCATCGAGTCGTGGGACGGTGAGAACTGGTCGGTGGCCGACAGCCCGAACCCGAGTACCTCGGGGAACTACTTGAACTCGGTGAGCTGCGCGAGTGAGTCGAGCTGCGTGGCCGTAGGCCGTTACGAGCGCGGGCGCACGTACGGCACGTTGATCGAGACCTGGGACGGATCGAGCTGGACCGCGACCGCCGGCCCGAACGACGGCGACACCTTCAGGACTCTCCTCGGTGTGTCGTGCGCGAGCGCGACCAGCTGTGTCGCGGTCGGGGAGTACGACGTCGACAACACCCAGGTGACGCTGCTCGACACCTGGGACGGCGAGAGCTGGACCGTCACGCCGACTCCGAACCTCGGCACGACGCTCAACACGCTGACGAGTGTGTCGTGCACGGGCGCGACGAGCTGTGTCGCCGTCGGCTTCTACGCGGACGAGCAGTCTCCCAACCACACGTTGGTCCTGACGTGGGACGGCCTTAGTTGGTCGACGACCCCGAGCCCGAATGCCGACAACGGCAGCGCGCTGCTCGGCGTGTCGTGCGTCGACTCGTCGACCTGCACCGCAGTCGGCTTCTCCGACAGCGATACGGGTGAGCAGGCTCTGGTGGAGACGTTCGACGGCGTGGGTTGGTCGGTGACCCCGAGCCCGCAGGTCGGCACCGGCGTCGCGCAGTTGTCGAGCGTGGCGTGCATCGACGCCACCGGCTGCGTCGCCGTCGGAATGTCGGCGGTCGACTCGACGCTCGTCGAGACCTGGGACGGCGCGAGCTGGTCGGTCGCTCCGAGCGCGAACCCGGGTACCCGGTACAACTGGCTGCTGGGTGTCGGCTGCGCCGATGCCGACTCGTGCGCGGCGGTCGGGTACTTCCAGAACTTCGACACTGCGGCGGCGAACGGATCGCAGGCGACCGCGACCGCGACCGCGGCCGCTCAGGCGAAGCGGACGCTGGGCGAGGTCGGCTCCGCGGTGCCGCGTCTGCGCAGCCCGGGCGCGCCCGCGCACGTGGTCGCGTCGGCGGCGAACCGATCCGCGACGGTCACGTGGTCGCCGGCGATCGCGCACGGGAGCAAGATCACGAGCTACACGGTGCGTGCGTCGCATGGCTCCGCGTCCGTGACCGTTCGGGGGCACCGGACGCGTGCGACGCTGCGCGGCTTGAAGAACGGTGCGAAGTACCGATTCACCGTGACCGCGACGAACGCCATCGGTCCGAGCGCCCCGTCGAATCCATCGGGGGCGATCACGCCGTCGTGACCGCCGACTGAGCTCGCTCAGTCCCGACTGACGCGATCGCGCGCGCTGCCGAGCACGCGCAGGCTCTCGCGCACGGTGTTACGCACGCGCGGATGCTCGAGAACGTAGGAACGCAGCGCGGTGCGCGGCGTCTTCGCGGCGCGGTGCAACGCGGCGAGCGCGGAGCGGCGGTGTACTGAGCCGTTGCCGACGAACGCGTCGCCGGTCTTCATCGCGTCCTTGAAGCTCTCGTCGCCGCGCGCCATGTCGATGTAGTCGGTGCCGATCGCGCTCGCATGCTCGATCGACCGGTACAGCCGAATCGCACCGGGGGAGTACGCGCCGAACTCGTGGTCGTACGCGGCGAACCATCCCGCGATGACGTGGTCGTACATCAGGCTGAGGTCGACCGCGAGCAGCCGGTCACCCGAGCGCAACGTCGTGACGATCGGATGGAGGTCACCGCCGGGCTCGACGGTGAGGATGTCGAGGAGGTCGCGCACCCATCGGCGCGCGAACACGTCCCGCCATCCGCTGCGCCGGTACTGGCGCGACTTCCACATCATCATCGTGTTGACCGCGGGCGCGTCCTTGTCGGTCCAGGTGAACTCGACGTCGGGAAGGTCGCGGCAGAGCTTGCGATCCTTGTAGCGGATCGTCTTGATGTGCTTGTGGCCCTTCGTGCGGCGCACGTAGTCGTCCCAGCCACGCGCGGTGTCGATCACCGGCGACGCGAGCAGGTCGAGTCGCGGATCACCGACGGCCTGCGGGAGCACGAGGTCGGTGAACTCGATCGAGTGGAGTCCGCAGCGCTGCATGAGCTCGGCCCACGACCAGTCGAGTCCGCGCTGGTGCACGAATCCCTGCCGGTAGGCGAGGATCCCCGCAGGTGGCTTGCCGACGCCGAGCACCGAGCCGTCGTACGGGAAGAAGCCGACGATCGTCGGGCCGTCGGACACGACCGCGACGCGCGTGCGCTCCGACACGGTTCCGAGCGCGAGCGTGAACTCCGCCGACAGGAACGGATGACGAAACGATTCAACGTCGGACTGCAGCTCGGTCCAGCGTCGCGTCTCCGCAACGCCGAGCTCGCGCGGCCGAACGACCTCCACCTTCATGCGGCTGCTCGCATCTTCCTTGATGGTCGCACACGGGGAGGGTGCCCCCGTGTGCACCCCGCCAACCGCTTCCCGGTCGAGCGACCCGTCAGGTGACGCGGCCGCTCACGACGACGTGACGGTCGCTGACCGCATCGACCGCGAAGTGCCCGAAACCAATGCTTTCCAGTTGCTCGCGGATCTCGTCGAGGGTGAAGGCGGCGAGCAGCGAGTGGAAGTAGTCGCGCTGGAGCACGTCGGGCTCGGTGCCCGCGTAGTGGGTCACGAGCGCGTGCGCGGCGTCGACCGACGCGGGTCGGGTGAGGTCTTGCACGAGCACGCACGTACCGGGCGCGCTCACGTCTCGCATCGCGTTCCAGAGCACCATCGGATCGTGGAAATGGTGCAGCGCACCGGTGCAGACCGCGGCGTCGAACGGTCCGAGCCCGCGCAGCGAGGCATCGGGCAGGAACCGCCGCTCGAGCGTCACCCGGTCGTCGAGCCCATCGCGCGCGAGGCGCTCGCGACCGAGCGCGATCATCGCGTCCGCGCCGTCGACACCGACGAACGTCGCGCTCGGCAACGCGCGCGCGAGGCGACCCGTGACGTCGGCGGGGCCACACGCGAGGTCGATCACGCGACCCGCGTCGAGCTCAGGGAAGCGCGCGACGAACTGCTTGACCACTTCCTGGTGCGGGTTCGCGAAGTCGGCCTCCGAGTAGGCGCGCGCCTGCTCGGCGTCGTCCATCAACTCGGGCTCGGTGACGCGCTCCATCACCGCATCACGGCCACATGACCTCGTACTGGGTCGAGTCGACGATCCGGCCGCTAAAGCCGGACGCGTCCTGCTCCGCGAGGTAGAGGAGCGCGGGTACCACGGCCTCGGGCGTCTTCCAACCCGTCCAGTCGTAGTCCTCACCCAGCTCGTGCACGGTCATCTCGGTCTTCACCGCGCCGGGCCGGAGCGCGTTCACCGCGATCCCGAGGTGCGCGACCTCGGTCGCGAGCGAGGTGCTGAACTTCTCGAGCGCGGCCTTGGCGACGGAGTACGTGAGGTAACCGGGCGGCATACCGGTGATGCTCGGGTCGGCCGCGCCCGACGAGATGTTGATGATGCTGCCCGACGAGTGCTCGCTCATCGGGCCCGTGACCGCCTTCGCGGTGAGGAAGAGGCTGCGCACGTTGACGCGCATCGACTCGTCCCACATCTCGTTCGTGGTCTCCCCGAAGAGACCGCGCGTCGGCGCCATCGCGTTGTTCACGAGCACGTCGACGCGTCCGTACTGCTTCATCGTCGCAGCGATGAGGCCGGTGATGTCGGACTCGACACCGATGTCGCAGCGCACCGCGATCGCGTCGCCGCCGCGGTCGCGAATGTCGGCCGCGACCTCGTCGATCGTGCCCGGCAGGATGCCGGGGTGGTCAGCCGTCGTGCGCGCCGAGCACACGACCTTCGCGCCGGCCCCTGCGAGACCGACCGCGAGCCCGCGCCCGATGCCGCGCGACGCGCCGCTCACGATCGCCACCTTGCCTTCGAGTGTCACGTTGCTTCCCCGTTCGTCGTGTTTCCGCGAGGCGGACGCTACGGCTCCGGGGTCGCGGGCGGCACGTCGACCGCGGCGCGGGGGCCGAGCTCGATGAGGCTGCGGGCCGAGTCCACGACCGTCTCCGTTGCCGGCCTCGACTGCCAGCCCAAGACGCTTCGCGCCTTCGACGCGTCGTGTCGGAGCGCGCGCCCGAGCAGCGGCAGCAGCGTCGCCCGCGCGGGCGCGACCGCCGCGACCGCGCGGAAGTCGTCGTCGCTCAACCGCTCCGTCGGGATGCGGCTGCCGGCATCACCGAGCGCGGCGCGCAGCGTCTCTGCGATCTCGTCGAACCACATCAGCTCGCCGGCCGTGATGAACCGTTGCCCGGCGGCCTCGGCAACCGTCAGCGCGAGGCGATGTGCGATCGCGATGTCGCGAACGTCGACGATCTCGAAACCGAGTCTCGGGATCGCGATCGCAGAGCCATCGAGCAGCGCGGCGATCAACTGCAGCGAACCGAGCGACGCGGCCGTCAGCGCCGGTCCGAAGACCGCGGCCGGCAAGATCGTCGCGAGCTCGACGGCGCGGTTGGCGTCGGCCCATTCCCACGCCGCGCGCTCGGCGACGACCTTCGAACGCCGGTATGCCGCCAGCCCCTCTTCGTCGGCGTCGGTCCACTGCGTCTCGTCGACGGTCCCGCTCAGTTGCGAATGATGCGGGGTCGCCGCCGCGCACGACGACGTGACGACCACTCGACGAACGCCCGCCTGCGCGGCCGCGTCCAGCACTCGCCGGGTCCCCTCGACCGCCGCCGCGATCAATGCGGTGTCCCCGAGTCCCGCGTCGGACAGTGGCGACGCGGTGTGCAGCGCGAGCTCGCAGCCGTCCATCGCCGCGACCCAGCTGTCTTCGGTGGTGAGGTCCGCGAGCGCGAACGACAGCCGCGACTGGTCGCCGGATTCGCGTTCGACGCCGGCGCGGACCTCGGCCTCGCGCCCCGGGTTCCGGATGGTCGCGACCACCTCGAACCCCGCGGCGAGCAGATCGACGATGCACCATCCGGCGACGAATCCGGTCCCGCCGGTCACCGCGACTCGCGTCATGCGAACCTCCCCTCTCGCCAACGAGAAGCCCAGGCCTCGGGCGCACGCAACGTGGCCTCTGACCTGGGCTGAGCGGAGGGAGTGGGATTTGAACCCACGGTGACTTGCGCCACAATGGTTTTCGAGACCATCCGATTCGGCCGCTCTCGCATCCCTCCGGGGCGAGATGTTAGGGCAAGGCCTTTTTGCGGTCGCGACCCGGCGGTTTCAGCGCCGCTTCGCGAAGAAGGTCTCGACGAGAGCCGCGCACTCGTCGGCGCGCACGCCGGGCACCACGCCGATCTCGTGGTTCAGGCGGGGATCGGCGGCGAAGTTGTACAGCGAGCCGGCGGCACCCGCGCGGGGGTCGGCCGCGCCGAACACGACCAGGTCGACGCGTGCGGCCCACGCCGCGCCCGCACACATCGGGCAGGGCTCGATCGTCGACACGAGCACGTGGTCGTGCAGGCGCCACCCGTCGACGACCGCCGCGGCGGCGCGCAGCGCGAGGACCTCGGCGTGAGCCGTCGGATCGCCTCGGAGCTCGCGCTCGTTGTGCGCGGTCGCGACGATCTCGCCGTCGCCGAGTCGCGCGACGACGGCGCCGATCGGCACGTCGTGGTGCGCGAGCGCGGCGCGCGCCTCGACGAGCGCTCGGGTCATGAGCACATCGGCGACCGCGGGATCGAGGCGGGCCGTCATCGGGCCCGACACTACGGCGCCGCCTACCGTGGCCCCCTCATGACTTGGGAACCGGGCGCCGCGATCGTCCGCCGCGAGGTCGCCTGGGGGCGGCCGTGGTTCGCAATCGCCGAGCGCGTCGTCGAGGACACCGACACGCAGTTCGTGACCTTCGTGCCGACCGGCGCGCCGTTCGGATACGGCGCGGGTCCGTGGCCGACCGAGAACGGGTTGCAGCCGTGGTACCCGAAGCGCGCGTGGACGGGGCACGGCACGCTGATCGTGCAGCGCCCCGGCGACGCCTACACGATCCAGCACTTCTGGACCGGCGCCGACCGTCGCTTCGAGCGCTGGTACGTCAACCTGCAGGACCCGATGCGGCGCACCGCCATCGGCTACGACACCGGCGACCACGAGCTCGACCTCGTCGTCTGGGCCGACGGCCGCTGCGAGCTCAAGGACGACGAAAAGATGGCGCAGCGCGTCCGCGAGGGTCGCTACACCGCGGCCCAGGTCGTCGAGTTCCGCGCGCTCGCGGCCGAGATCAGGGCGATGGTCGACGCGGGTCGCGCGTGGTGGGACCCGCGTTGGGCCGAGTGGCAGCCCGATCGCGCGTGGGGAGCGATCGCGCTTCGCGACGGCTGGGAACGGCAACCGTTGTCATGAGCGACGACGTGCGCGCTCGCGAACCGGCGCGGCGAGACCGCGTGTTCCTCACCTGCCTCGCGCTCGTGCTGCTCCCGTTCGTCGTCGGTCTCGTGAAGGTTGCGTTCGTCCACTGGACGCCGGTCGGGGACTGGGCGCTGCTGGAGCTCCGCGCCCGCAGCGTCGGTGGCGCGCACACGCCGCTCGTCGGTCCTTACTCGCGTTTCGGCTGGAGTCATCCCGGACCCGCGCTGTTCTACGCGCTCGCCGGCCCCTACCGGATCTTCGGCGGCCGCGCGAACGGCATCCTCGCCGCGGTCCTGCTGATCAACGGCGCGTCGGTCGCGGGCCTGCTGATCGTCGCGTGGCGGCGCGGCCGTCGACCGCTCACGATCGCGACCGCGATCGCGGTGGCGCTGCTCTGTCATGCGCTCGGCGCGACGTTCCTGCGCGATCCGTGGAACCCGTACGTCACCGTGCTGCCCTTCGCGCTGCTCGTCTTCCTCGCGTGGTCGATCGCGTGCGGCGACGCGTGGGCGGTGCCGGTCGCCGCGTTCGTCGCATCGTTCGTCGGGCAGACGCACGTCGGTTATGCCGCGCTCGTCGTCACGGTCCTCGTCGTCGCGACGGCCTGGCGAGTCGTGGTGATGGTGCGCGCACGTCGTCAGGAGCACCCGCGCGCGCGGCCGCGCTCTGCGGCGATCACGCTCGTGACGATCGGTGTCGTCGTCCTCGCCTGGCTGCCGCCACTGCTCGACCAGATTGCGAACCCCGGCAACCTCGACGCGATCTGGAAGTTCTTCCAGAAGCGCCATAAGACGCCGACGCTCGACACCGGGTTCCGGCTCGTCGGGCGCGCGCTCGCCGTACCCGCGACCTGGGTGACGGGGCACGAGCAGGTGAGCACCGCGCACCTCTTCGTGCCCGCGGTCGCGGGGTTCTTCGTGCCCGTCGCGCTCTTCACCCTCGTCGTCGCCTTCGTTGTGAGCGCGCGCGGCGGCGATCGCGACGCGCTGGCACTGACGGTGTTGGTGCTCGCGACGTTGGGCGCGGGTGTGTACTCGATCGCGCACGTCGCCGGTGTGCTCGCGGCGTACTTGCTGCGGTGGTTGCTCGCGCTGGGCATGCTCGCGTGGCTCGCATCGGTGTGGGCGTGGTGGCCGGCGATCGCACGCCTGCATCCCGGACGGGCCACGCGTCGCGTGCTCGCGCTCGCCGCCGCAGCGTTGCTGGTCGTGCCGGTCGCGCTCGCGACGACCGCCGCGGCCCGAGCGCGCGCGCCGTGGTACTCGGTCGGCGTCGTCGAACAGCACCTCGCGCGCGACACGCTCGCCCATCTCCAGACCGACGGGCATCCGATCCTCATTCTGAGCAATCACGAGCAATGGTTCACGTGGGGACTCGCCGCCCGCCTCGACGCGGCCGGCATCCCGCTCGCCGCCCGTCCCGTCGACGTCCTGTACTACGGACGGCATCGCGTCTCGCTCCGGCACCAGGCGCACCTGGGCGTCGTCGTCGTGGTCGGACCCAACGCGCTCACGACGGGACGGCCGATCGGCGGCCGCCTCCTCGCGTCCTATACCGGCGGGTACTACGGCTCCCACCGGTTCGGGCCGACCGCCGACTACGGAGCGATCGTCCACCTCTCCGAGCTCAACCTGCGGTCCGACACCGTCGCCGTCTACGAGGTGCAGGTGTAGCAGCGTCGGCTACGCCGACTGGCCCTGCGCGATCCGCTGCAGGATGGCGATGCGCTCCTCGAGCGGCGGGTGCGTGTCGAAGAGTCGGTGCGACCAGCCCTCGTGGTGCTGCAGCGGGTCGTCGATGCACATCGCCGCGGTCGCGTGGTTGAACTTCGCGAACGGCTTGTCGTTCTGCTCCAGCTTCTGCAGTGCGTGCATGAGGCCGAGCGGATTGCGAGTGAGCTCGACTCCGCTCACGTCGGCGAGCTCCTCGCGCGAACGCGAGAGCGCGAACTTGATCAGTGGACCGACGATGAACGCGACGACCGAGAAGAGCGCGCCGACCGCGACCGCGACGAGCACGACGCCGCCCGAGTCGCGCCCGCGCGGGCGCATGAAGAACACCGACCGCCACGCGAGGCTCGCGAGCAACGCGGCGAAGCCGATGAGCGTCGTGACGATGAGGATGAGCCGCACGTCGTAGTTGCGGATGTGGCTCATCTCGTGGCTGACGACGCCTTCGAGCTCTTCGCGACTCATCATCGCGAGGAGGCCGGTCGTCGCGGTGATCGCAGCCTTGTTCGGGCTCACGCCGGTTGCGAACGCGTTCGGCGACGGGTCGTCGATCACGTAGACCGCGGGGGTCGGGATTCCGGCGGCGAGCGCCATCTCCTCGACGACGTTGTGCAGCTGCGCGTACTGCTGCCCGTCGGCCGGGCGCGCGCCCGCGACCGCGAGGACGAGCGCCGTGCCCGACATCAACGCGAACAGGGTGCCGATCACCGCGAGCGCACCGAGGATCACCGCGCCCGTGACCATCGCCGACCCGCGATTGGTCCCGCCGAACAGCGCCCCGGCTCCGACGCCGATCGCGAGCCACACGAGGATGAACAGGGCGATGACGACGGCACCCCGACGTTTGTTGTGGGCGATCTCTTCGAGCACGACCGCAACGATAGAGGCGCCGTGCCCCCGTTTCGCGCCGGGCGGGCCTTTCGTCCAGGGATAATCACCGTTATCATCGACGGCATGGTCCAAGCCCCGCCGGTTGCCGCCCCGACCGGCACGCGGGAGCGGCTCATCGCCGCCGCGATCGAGGTCTTCGCCGAGCAGGGCTACGAGGGCGCCCGGCTCCAGGACATCGCTCGCGCCGCGGGCCTCACCACCGGCGCGGTCTACGCCAACTTCCGCGGCAAGGCCGAGCTCCTCTTCGCCGCGATCGGCAAGCGCGCCGGAGCGGAGGTCGACGGGCTGCTCGCGGGTTCCGGCGGCAGCGACACGCGTGCGTTGCTCGCCGAGCTCGGCGACCGTCTGCCCGCGTCGGGAGCCGAGCCCTCGCTGCTCGTCGACGCGCTCGCGGCCGCGCGCCGCGACGACGACCTCGCCGCGTTGCTGCGCGACCGGCTCGGACAGCGCGCGCAGCTGCTCGCAACCGTCGTCGCCCGCGCCCAAACCGACGGCACGATCACGGACGCGGTCTCGGCCGACGCGTTCGCGCATTTCTGCACGATGCTCACGACCGGCGCGCTGGTGCTGCGCGGCCTCGGCATCGAGCAACCGAATCCCGCCGACTGGCACGCGCTGATCGCGCGCCTGCTCGACGCGCTCGCACCACCGGAGGACGGACATGAGTGACGTGCACGACACCATCCACGCGGTCCAGTCGGAGTTCGACTCGATCTTCACGTGGGATTACGGCCGCAGCCGCCCCGCGCTCGTGAAGCTCTACGAGAAGGCGAAGACGTCGCAGTGGAACGCGTCGACCGATCTCGACTGGTCGATCGACGTCGACCCCGAGAAGATCGGCAACGAGCTCGGCGGTGGCGGACCGCAGCGCTTCCAGGCGCTGCGCGAAGCCGAGGGCTCGCCGGTGAAGCACTTCGGCGAGAAGGAGTGGCGGCAGGTCTCGATCGAGCTGCAGAACTCGCTGCTCTCGCAGTTCATGCACGGCGAGCAGGGCGCGTTGCTGTGCACCGCGCGCATCGTCGAGACCGTGCCGTGGATCGACGCGAAGTACTACGCGGCGACGCAGGTGATGGACGAGGCCCGCCATGTCGAGGTGTTCGCGCGTTATCTCGACGAGAAGCTCGGGCATCAGCACCGCGTCAACGAGAACCTCAAGGCGATCCTCGACGACATCCTCGCCGACTCGCGTTGGGACATCGTCTACCTCGGCATGCAGATCATGGTCGAGGGCCTCGCGCTCGCGGCGTTCGGCCTCATGCACCAGCTCACGACCGAGCCGCTGTTGAAGAAGCTGCTGCGCTACGTGATGAGCGACGAGGCGCGTCACGTCGCGTTCGGCGTGCTCTCGCTGAAGGAGCTGTACGCGAACCTGAGTGACGCGGAGATGCGTGAGCGTCAGGAGTTCGCGTTCGACGTCGCCAAGCGGTTGCAGCGCCGGTTCGCGCACACCGAGATGTGGGAGCGCATGGGCGTCGATCCGGACGCGGTGTACGCGGCGATGGACGCGGTCAATCCGCCCGCGCAGCAGATGTTCCAGCAGCTGCTGTTCTCGAAGATCGTGCCGAACTGCAAGAAGCTCGGCCTGCTCGACGCGTCGGGCGGCTGGCTGCGCGAGCGCTTCACCGAGGTCGGCGTGATCCAGTTCGAGGACTGGACCGACACGGGTGAGGAGTACGCGCTGCTCGACGAGGTCGCCAAGGACCGCGAGGTCGCGTAGTCCGGAGCTCGACGATCAGCCGGAGCTCGACGATCAGCCGGTGATCGTGACGCGGCGGCCGGCGAGCGCGCTCGGGCCGGGCGGCACGGTACCGGGCAGTGACGGGCTGCACACCCGCTGATCAGCGAAAAGGCTCGGCGCCCGTCGGCTGTGTGACAATGAGCGGCCGGTTCTACGGGATCCAGGGAGGGCACTCGGTGCGACGGGCGAACTGGAAGTTCCGCGCCGCGGCGATGAGCGCGGCGTTGATGGCCGCCCTCGCCGGCGGCGTCGTGGTGCAGAGCGGTGCCGCGCAGGCGGCCGCGACCAAGGTGAAGGCGTCGTGCGCGCCGACGCAACCCGGTGTCGCGCACTGCCTCGCGCTGCGGGTCGTCTCGGGCGGCGCGCTCGCGTCGGGCACCGCCAAGAGCGGCCCCGCGGGCTGGCACCCCGCCGACCTGCAGGCCGCGTACAACCTCGACCCCTCGAAGGGGAAGGGGCAGACCGTCGCGATCGTCGACGCGTACGACGACCCGAACGCGGAGTCCGACCTCGCCGTCTACCGCAAGACCTTCGGACTGCCGCCGTGCACGAGCGCGAGCGGCTGCTTCCGCAAGGTCGACCAGCGCGGCGGTCAGCACTTGCCCGCGGCGAACGGCGGTTGGGCGGAGGAGATCTCGCTCGACCTCGACATGGTCTCGGGCGTCTGTCCGCAGTGCAACATCCTCCTCGTCGAGGGCGACACCGGGAAGGCGCTCGACCTCGGCTACGCGGTGAACTCCGCGGTGCGCCTCGGCGCGACCGAGGTGTCGAACAGCTACGGCTACCGCGGCACGCCGAAGGGCCGCCAGGCACTGTCGGTGTTCTACGACCACCCCGGTGTGCCGATCACGGTGAGCTCCGGTGACGACGGCTACGACAACCCGCCGAACGAGATCCCCGCTGCCTACGAGACCGTCACTGCGGTCGGCGGCACGAGCCTCTTCCGGTCGAGCGACGCGCGCGGGTTCCGCGAGACCGCGTGGCGCTTCGCGGGGAGCGGTTGCGCGTACTACGGGCAGAAGCCCCGCTGGCAGACCGACACCGGCTGCGCGAAGCGCGCGGTCTCCGACGTCGCCGCGGTCGCGGACCCGTCGACGGGCGTGACCGTGTACGACACCTTCAAGGCCGACACCGGCTTCGAGGTGTTCGGCGGCACGAGCGTGTCGTCGCCGATCATCGCTTCGGTGTACGCGCTCGCCGGCAACGGCGCGACGATCAAGGACGCGCGGCGCGCGTACGCGCACTCGTCTGCCCTCTTCGACGTGACCGAGGGTCTCAACGGCAAGTGTTCGGTGTCGTACCTGTGCAACGCGGGCCCGGGCTACGACGGTCCCACCGGTCTCGGCACGCCGAACGGCACGAACGCGTTTTAGCCGACCTCAACCGAAGCCGATCTTCGTCTCGTCGAAGCGCATCCGGCGCAGCGCGACGATCGCGAACGCCGCGCCCATTGCCGCGAGCATGAGCGTGGGGCGAAGCGTGCCGCCGAAGCTCCGGCCGTCGAGGATCACCGACGTCAGACCGCGCATCGCCCAGTAGGTCGGCGTGACGGGCGCGATCGTGCGCGCCCAGCTCGGCAGGTAGCTCAACGGCACGAAGGCGCCGCCGATCGCGCCGAACAGCACCATGCCGAGGTAGCCGATCGAGTTCGCTTCCTGCGCCGTGCGGCACACGGCCGTCACCGCGACACCGAGCAGCACGAGGCACAACGTGAACGCGACGACGAGCGGCGCGAGCGCGAGCGCGTTCCCGCGGATGTGCAGTCCGAAGAGCACGACGCCCGCGGTGGTGATGACGGCGAACTGCGCGATGCCCGCGACGATGCGCGGGAGCGACTTTCCCAGCATGATCTCGAACGACGTCGCCGCGCTCGCGCGCAGACGATCCCACGTGACCCACGCGTGCTCACCGAAGAACGAGAAGGTGATGAGCGACACGAGGAAGAACGCGCTCATCGCGGTCTGACCGGGCACGACCTGCTCCGCGCCGTTGGCGTGGGGGTGACCGATCGCGATCAGCGCCGGTTTCATTGCGGGTTCGAGGAACGCGATCGTGATGACGGGGAACACGACGAGCACCATGAGCGGGAGCGGGTCGCGCCGCTGCAAGCGGAGCTCGTGACCGACGATCACGCCGACCCGACGAAGGGAGATCATGCGGCCGGCTCCTCGGGCAGACCCGTCTCCGACGCATACCGGCGGCCGGTGACGGTGAGGAACACCGACTCGAGGCTCGGTCGCACGACCTCGATCGCGAGCAGCGGGGCGCCGTTGACGCGTTGGAGGATGTCGGCCGCGGCGCGCGCGGGATCGCGCGTCGGGATGCGGACCGACGAACCGTCGCACGTCGCGCCGTCGACGAGCGCCGCCGCCGGAACCGGACCGTCGAACGTGAGCTCGAGCGCGCTCGTGCCGAAGCGATCGATGAGGTCGTGCAACGCGCCGCGGGCGACGACGCGTCCGCGGTCGATGAACGCGACCGCGCCGCCGAGCTCCTCCATCTCGTGCAGATAGTGCGTCGAGTAGACGATCGCGGAGCCTTCGTCGGCGAGCCGGCGCACGAGCGTGAGGATCTCCGCGCGCGTGCGCACGTCGGCGCCGGTGGTGGGCTCGTCGAGGAGCACGAGCTTCGGATGGTGCAGCAACGCGATCGCGGTGTGCAGGCGCCGGCGTTCGCCGCCCGAGATCGCCGACGCCCGGCGGTCGAGCAGCGGTGTCAGTCCGAGCGCGGACGCGACCTCGTCGCACCGTCCGCGCCGCTCGCGCCCGCGCAGACCGGCGAGCCCCGCGAAGTAGAAGAGGTTCTCGCGGACGCGCAACGTCGGGTAGACGCCCGTGTCCTGCGGCGCGATGCCGATGTGTGCACGCGCGGCCTGCGGATGGCGGACCGCGTCGATGTCGCACACCGAGATCGAGCCCGCGTCGGGACGCTTGAGTCCCGCGACGAGCGACACCAGCGTCGTCTTTCCCGCGCCGTTCGGGCCGAGCAGGCCGAGCACCGTGCCCGCATCGACCGTGAGGTCGACGCCGTCGAGTGCGACGGTGGTTCCGTAGGACTTCCGCAGTCCCGTCGCCACGAGCACGGTCGCGCTCACCCGGCCCGCCCGGCTACCCTTGAGACGGTCAGATGCCAAGCCGTCTGCGACATACCAACGAGTATCTACTCTGGACCGGCGCGTGTAAAGGGGCTTCTCCTCATGCCGCTCGAACCGCTGACACCCGAGCGCCGCCGGGAGATGACCCGCAGCCATCTGCTCGAGGCCGCGGCCGAGGTGTTCCAAGAGCACGGGTTCCACGGCGCCACGCTCGACGAGGTCGCGCGGCGCGCCGGGTTCACGAAGGGCGCGGTCTACTCGAACTTCAAGAACAAGGACGATCTCTTCCTCGCCGTCATGGACGACCGCATCGAACGGCAGTTCGCGGTCGCAGCCGAGGTGCTCGAGAGTGGCTCGCACGACGAAGCGGAGCAGCGATCGCGCGTCGAAGAGCTCCTGCACTCACGCACGTTCTTCTGGGACGAAGCGCGCAGCGCGCTGTATCTCGAGTTCATCCTGTACGCGCGCCGCAATCCCGACGCGGCCGAAAAGCTCCGCGCGAGCATTCGCCGCGCGCGCCAGATGACGGTCGACCTCATCGACGCCGAGACCGCGGCGGGTGGCGCGCCGGCACGCCGTCCGCACGAGCAGGTCGCGTTGCTCTCGCAGGCGATCTTCGACGGCATCGGCCTGTTGCGGCTCATCGATCCGTCGGCGGTGACCGACGAGACCATGGATACCGTGCTCGGATTCCTCTACGACTCCATGTGATGCGCCAGCGGAATCGCGAGCTGGCGCTGGCCACCGTCCCAAGCCCACGACGACTGGACCGGGAGTGAGCCGACGAACGTCGCGATCGCGCGGTTGTCGGCGGCGACCGTCGCGGTGAACTGCTCGATGCCCCGGCGCGACGCGGTCTTCGAGAGCTCGAACCCGAGCCGGGTCGCGATGCCGTTCCGGTGCCACGCGTCCTCGACGACCACGGCGACCTCGGCGTTGCGTGGATCGCTGCGGTCCCGGTCGTAGCGGGCGACGCCCACGATCTCGTCGTCGATGACGGCGACGATCGCATCGCGTGCCTCGTGGTCGACCTCGGCGAGGTGATGGAGGAAGCGCTCCTGCGGCCTGCGCACCGGTGCGAGGAAGCGGTAGTAGCGCGACTCGGGCGAGAGCCGCCAGAACAACGCGCGCAGGCCTTCGAGGTCGTCCACTTCGATCGGACGGATCTGGAACGGCACCCGGCGCGCGACGCGCCGAGCTCCCTCGTCGTTCAGCACGCGCTCGAGGCGATCGGCGCCTGCGTGCGCGAGCGCGAAATAGCGGCGGGCGCGCCGTGCGCTCCACCGGTGCGTGTTCGCGTCGACGGGCCGCAACTGCACGAGCATCGAACCGGGCGTCCACATCACGACCTCGATGTCGACGCGCGCCACGACCTGTCCGCGCCCGTTCAGCAACCGCGCGCCCGCGCGCCACGACTCCTGTCCGCGCACGAGCGGATGCGTCGACGGTCGCAGCGGATCCTCGACGACGAGTGTTCCTCCGTCGCGGAGCGCGAACCCGGACGCGGGTGCGATCTTCGATCGGTCCCGCAGCGTCCGGGCGACCACGTGCGATGGTCGGTTCACTCGCCGTTCGAGCACGTAGCTCAGCGGTGGTGTTGCCCGTCGTGTGTGCTCAATGCTTCGCGTCATCGGGTGACCCCTTGTCCCGTGCGCCGCCCCGCGGCGTGTTGCCCCGTGCAGCACGTCGACGAGAGGTACGCATTCCACGATCGGACGTTCGATTCCGTGACAAGCGTCACGGCGGTGAACCGTTCGAGTGGCGGCCCCGGCTCGAGGTCGTGATCGCGGCGGTGTCGCCGAGTCGATCGCGACCGAGTGTCAGCCGGGCGAGGTGCGTCCGAGCTGCGCGAGCAGACGTCGGAACGGAACCAGCCCGAGGTAGCGACCGGCGTTGTCGACGACGACCACCGGTGCGCCGGGGTCGACCTCGGCGGTGCTGAGTCGTTGCGCGAGCTCGACGGGCGTCGTGTGCACGTTCGCGACGAAGGCCTCGACGAGATTCCCCGAGAGCGCGGAGTCGACGGTGAGCAGACCGACGGGCCGGCGATGCTCGTCGACGACCGGCGTCCACGGCGCGTTCGCGCACGCCGCGGGCGACGCCATCGCCGTGAGCTCGTCGATCGCGCCGACGGCATCGATGAGCCGGTGCAGACCGTGCGCGGGCTCATCGCTCGCGCGCTGGAGCTCGCGTACCGCGGCGGGATCGATCGACGCCCACGGCGCCGCGGCGCGTCCGAAGTACCAGCCCTGCGCGAGCGGCACCCCGAGATCGACGAGCCGGCGCGCCTCGCCGACCGACTCGATTCCTTCGGCGAGGAGCCACGCGTCGATGCGACCCGCGAACTGCCCGAGCATCTCCGCCAGCGCGGCCTTCGCTTCGTCACGGTCGATGCCGGTGACGAGCTCCTTGTCGAGCTTCACGATCGCCGGCCGCAACGCGAGGATCTGTTGCAGTCCCGAGTATCCCGCGCCGGCGTCGTCGACGGCGATGAGCGCGCCCGCACCGCGTAGTTGCGCGAGCGGTCGCTCGAGGGCATCGAGATCGAGCGGCCGGTGTTCGGTGATCTCCACCACGACACCACCGAGCGGACCCTGCTCCGCGAACGCGTCACGCACGGCGGGTGCCGTCAACGACTCCGGTTCGAGGTTCACCGCGAGGAAGCAGTTGCGCGGCAGGTCGGCGCGCCACGCCAACGCCGCGCGCAACACGCGCGCTTCGAGCTCGGCCGCGCGACCGACGCGATGCGCCGCCGCGAACCATTCGTCCGGACCGAACGCACCCTCGCTCGTCTCTGCGAAGCGCGCGAGCGCCTCGTAACCGACGACCGTGCGCCGGTGCAGATCGACGATCGGTTGGAAGCGCGCCTCGATCGCCACGCGCCCGGTCAGCGCGTGGTCGACGCGCGCTTCCCACGTCGCCGCGGTGCGCGGCCCGGCCGTCGGGCCGGTCACGCCACCGCGAGGATGTGACTCCGTACCTGGTCGACGAGCTCGGCCGGTACCTCCGAGATGCCGTGCGCGGTCGCGGCGTGCTCGGCGACCCGGGCGAGGATCTCCTCGTCGCTCGAGCAGACGAACTTCGCGTCACAGCCGGGCACCACGTCACCACAGGCAAATTGCTTCATCGTCGGATCCTCCTCGGGTCGTCCACCCAAACCGGAGTGTCGGCGCTTCGGGCCCACCGGTTGAGCCGTGTGACGCCGCCGTCGCTTCAGACGATCAGGAGACGGATCCGAGCACGAGGGCGCACAGCCTGCGGGCGAGGGCGTCGGGGTCGTCCGGCGTGTCGCCGACGAGGGTGCGATAGATGAGCAGCGCGGGCGCGAGATCGGTGCGGACGTCGAGATCGGGGTCGTCGTCGCCGACGATGCGCGCGATCGGCCGCCGCAGCTGCGCGCGCATGTCGTCGAGCAGCGACTCGCGGAACACGCGGCCGAGATCCGGGTCGTCGCGCAATGCCGTGACGAAGCCGACGACGAAGCACGACTTCGGACCGAACATCTGAGACGCCATCTCGCGCAGGTAGCTCTCGAGATCGGCGCGCGGGTCGTCGGTCTCCGGTCGCACGACGTCGGCCTTGGCGTGTCGCATCGCGGCGATCACGAGGTCCTGCTTCGTGGCCCAGCGGCGGTAGATCGTCGCCAGGCCGACGTGCGCCCGTTCGGCGACGTCCTGGACGCGCAGGTGGTCGTAGCCGACCTCGTCGAGCAGCTCGCTCGCGGCGTCGAGGATCAGCGGCTCCCGGTCGGCGGAGCGGCGACGACCCCGCGGTCGGCCCGTGATGGCCGGCGCTGCCTCGGCTCCTGTCGTCGCCATTCCCGTCATCGTAACTGCTCACCGAATATTCCGAGAGGATTCATTACCGGAACTCTTGACTTCCGGATTGTACTCCGGCATTGTGAAATGGTCAATTCCGGAAACAGCAAGTTCCGGGTTCATCCCACCGGAGGTCTCCATGCCGAACTCCCTGGTCAGCGCATCCGAGACGGCCGCCCCGAGCGGCCTCTCGTCGCGCCGGCGCACCGCCGTGCTGGCGACGATGTGCCTGGCACTCGTGCTCGTCGTCGCCGGCGTCTCGATGATGGCGGTCGCGGTCCCGACGCTCACCGCGGCGCTCGGAGCCTCGCCGAGCCAGACGCAGTGGATCGTCGACGGCTACACGGTCGCCCTCGCCGCGCTGCTCCTGCCCGCCGGCGCGATCGGTGACCGGTTCGGGCGCCGCCGCTCGCTCATCGCCGGTATCGCCATCTTCGGGATCGCGAGCGCCGCCTCGACGTTCAGTGGCACCGCGGGACAGCTGATCCTGTGGCGCGTGATCACGGGCGTCGGCGCCGCGTTGATCATGCCGGGCACGTTGTCGACGATCACGAGCGTGTTCCCGCCCGAGGAGCGGGCGCGTGCGGTCGGCGTGTGGGCGGGCTTCGCCGGCGCGGGCGGCATCCTCGGCATGCTCGTCGGCGGCGCGCTGCTCGAGCAGTGGTGGTGGGGTTCGATCTTCGTCATCGGCGCAATCCTCGCGGCCGCGACGTTGATCGCGACGGTGCTCGCGGTGCCCGAGACGCGTGAAGGCGACCACGTCGGGCTCGACCCGATCGGAACCGTTCTCTCCGCCCTCGCGATCGGCGGTCTGGTGCTCGGCATCATCGACGGACCCAGCCGCGGCTGGAGCGACCCCGTCACGCTCGCCGGGATCGTCGGCGGCGCGATCGTCGGCCTCGCGTTCGTGCGCTGGGAGCTGCACACGTCGACGCCGTTGCTCGATCCGCGCCTGTTCCGCATCCGCGGCTTCGCCACCGGTTCGGCGTCGCTCTTCCTGCAGTTCTTCGCGATGTTCGGGTTCTTCTTCATCTCGTTGCAGTACCTGCAGTTGGTGCTCGGCTACGGCACGCTGCAGTCGGCCGTCGCGCTGCTGCCGATCGCGGCGGTGATGATGCCGCTGTCGACGGTCGCGGCGACACTCGCCGAGCGCTACGGACAGCGCCTCATCGGTGCGGGCGGTCTCGCGATCAGTGCTGCGGGCTTCGTGATCATCGCGACGATGAACGCGAGCTCGAGCTACTGGGAGCTCGTGATCGCGCTGCTCGTCATCGGCGGTGGCACCGCGCTCGCGATGACGCCGGCGACCAACGCGATCGTCGGTTCGCTCCCACGTGCGAAGCAGGGGGTCGCGTCGGCGGTCAACGACACCGCGCGCGAGCTCGGCTCGGCGTTCGGCATCGCGATCCTCGGCTCCGCGTTCAACTCCGGCTACCGCGGCCAGATCGACCACAGCTTGGGCGGGCTTCCGGCCTCTGCGCGCGCCGCCGCGCACGATGCCCCGGCGTCGGCGATCGCGGTCGCGCACAAGCTCGGCGCTTCCGGCAACCCGCTGGCCTCTGCTGCGCGCGACGCGTTCATGGTCGGCAGCCGGTACGCGATGTACATCGGTGCCGTTCTGCTCGCGGTCGGCGCGGTGTACGTGTTCCTGCGGGGCGAGCGGCAGGTCGTGCCCGCCGACTCCGACTCGCTCGACGAGGAGTTCCTGGCCCTCGAGGGCGAGGGGCTGGGACTGGAGCCCGCCCTCGGGTGACGAACGTGCGACCGAGCGGAACTTGTGGGACGTCTTGCGAACCCTTGGGACGTTCTCCAAGCCGTCTTCGCCGATATCCGGGGCACGCGCGACTGACCCCTGTCCTGCCCTCAACCTGGCGATCCAGAGCAGTTCAGCTCGGAGCGACACGGTCCGGTTCTCGCCTCGGAACTCCAGTCACCCGGGCGCGGCCGCCGGATTACGACAAGAGTTCGGACCGGCGCGACCACCAGGCCTCGGCGGCCGTCATCGCGCTCTCGGCCTCGCGGATGCCGTCGCCCACGAGCCCTGCGGTGGCAGCCCAGTGCAGGGGCACGAGGGCGAGAGCCCCGGGGAGCCATCGGTACTCGTCGCGAGTCAACCGTTCCGGAGCCGTGCTTTCGTAGGCGTCGAGCAGTCGTCGCGGCTCGAGCAATTCCAGCGTCGACAGCTCCGAGTCGGTAGCCGTCTCCCGGCCGAGGCCGCCCTGTGCGACGTGGTGCAGGGTGGCCGCGATGTCGTACAGCCGCTCCCTGACCCTCGCGAAATCCAGGTCGAAGGTGACCCATGAGCCGTCTGACAGTTCTCCCGCGTTTTCCAATTTGTAGTCCCCATGAATCGGAGCGCATGGCAGTTCGACCTCGTTCCGGAGCTTGGAGAGCTCGCCAGTCAGTCGGCGCATCCGGTGCACGACCGGCTCGCTGCGGGGTCCGAGCCTGCGGCGTGTGAAGCCGACCGAGTAACGCAGTTGACCGAAGGTTCTGTGGTCGTCGAGGGGTTCCGGCGGACTGGGCTCCCAGACTGCTTTGAGCGCAGTGTGAAACCGTCCGAGCTCCTCGAAGAGGCGAACGTAGGAGTCCTCGTCCACCCTCGGCTGCACGTGCTCGATGAACTCCTCGAGCTCAGCCCAACGATCAGCGACCCTCAGGAGGTCGCAACCGGAAATCGGAATCGGCCGAGCGACGCGGACTTGCGTCCGCGGGAGCCGTTCGCGCAAGCGCCGCAGTCCCGCGACCCGTCCGCGGCGGACCCAGGGCCTGTGAACCCGCAGGACAACCGGCGGCTCCGCGTCTATCCGCAGGTTGAGGTTGAGCCCACCGCCGATGTCTGCCCACCCGGCCCCGCGCGCGACGCGCTCGATCAGGGCCGAGACGGCCGGATCATCTGAGCTGGCTCTCGGTCCAAACCAGCGCGGCGAGGCAGGGGGAGAGGTTGAAGCTTCGATTCCGGTCATGGCAATGGCCACCAGGACACGCGACGTGCGCCACGATCAGCGCCGAGGCTGCCGTTGTGGCATCGACAACGGCCGAGCGGAGGGAGTGGGATTCGAACCCACGGAGGGTTGCCCCTCACACGCTTTCCAAGCGTGCCGATTCGGCCGCTCTCGCATCCCTCCCGAAGGAACGGCGATCGTACCTGTACGCTCCCGAACGGCTCGCCCGCCGCGTGACGGGTCCGGCGCGACGGGATCCCGTGAACCGAGTCAGGTCCGGAAGGAAGCAGCTCTCAGCGGGTTCTCCCGGGTGCCGCCGGGTCGCCTGTCGTGCGCGGGCGGGCCACTTCTTCTGGTCGGCCTCGCACGCGTCGGTCTCCAAGACGCGGGATGGGAGCGAGCGAGGTCGCGGTGCTCGCTCCGCTCGCCCGCGTGCCGAGAACGGCTGCGATTCCGCCCGGTAGGAGCGTCCGAGGCGGGCGGTAGTGTCGAGCCGTGGCCTCGCAGTCGCTGTACCGCAAGTACCGCCCGCAGCGGTTCGGCGAGATGGTCGGCCAGCAGCACGTCATCACCGCGCTGCGCAACGCGATCACCGACGGTCGCGTCGGTCACGCCTACCTCTTCAGCGGCCCGCGCGGCACCGGTAAGACGTCGACCGCGCGCCTGCTCGCGAAGGCGCTGAACTGCCTCGACCTGCAGCCCGACGCCGAGCCCTGCGGCAGGTGCGAGAACTGCGTCGCGATCGCGGCGGGCGCCTTCTTCGACCTCGCGGAGCTCGACGCGGCTTCGAACAACGGCGTCGACAACGTACGCGACCTCGTGCAGAGCGTGAACCTCGGCCTCGCGGGCGCGGCACTGCGCAAGGTGTACATCGTCGACGAGGTCCACATGCTCAGCGCGGCGGCGGCGAATGCGCTGCTGAAGACGCTCGAGGAGCCGCCCGCGCACGTCGTCTTCATCCTCGCGACGACCGAGCCACAGCGGGTGCTGCCGACCATCCGCTCGCGCACCCAGCACTTCGACTTCACGCTCCTGTCGATCGAGGAGATCCAGGGCCACCTCGCCTCGATCCTGGAACAGGAAGGCGTGGTCGCCGAGGCCGAGGCCGTCGCGCTCATCGCCCGGCGCGCCGCGGGCTCCGACCGCGACGCCCTGTCGCTGCTCGACCAGGCCCTTGCCCTCGGCGCGGGCCGGCTCGACACCGAGCAGGTGCTCGCGACCTTCGGCGACACGCCGTTCGACCGCCGCGTCGAGGTGCTCGAGGCGGTCGCGGCCGACGACCCGGCCGCCGCGCTCGGCGCCGTCGATGCCGCGATGACCGCCGGGGTCGACGCCCGCCGCCTCGCCGACGACCTCCTGAAGACCCTGCGCGACGCGTTCGTGCTCGCGGCGGGCGCGGGCCGCGTGCCCTACGACGGCCCGGCCGACGAGATCGAACGCCTGCGCGCGCTCGCCGACGCGTTCGGCGCCGCGGGCATGACCCGCGCGATCGAGACGCTCGGGCAGACGATCGTCGACGTGCGTGGTCCGTCGGCGCCCGATCCGCGCCTGCTCGTCGAGGTCGCGATGGTGCGGCTCGCGCGGCGTGAGTCGCGCACGCAGATCGAGGCGTTGCTCGAGCGGGTCGAGCGGTTGGAGAAGCAGCTCGTCGACGGGGGCGGGCCCGCGGCCACTCCCGCGGCCGCGGCCGCGCCGACCGTGCCCCGTCCCGCCCGACCGCGCGCGGCGACGCCCGCGCCGGAACCCGCGGTCGACCTGACCGACGACGCGCCGAAGCCGTCCGGCACCGGGCCCCACCTCGGCACGCGTACCCGCCGCCCCGCCCCGCCGCCTCCCGAGGCCGAGCCCGAGGCATCGGCGGAACCGACCCTGCCCGCCGCGGCGACCGCCGTGGTCGAACGACCGCTCGATCTCGACGCGGTGATCCTCGCGTGGAGCACGACGCTCACCGCGCTCTCGCCGCCGGTGCGCGCCGCGATCCAGGACGCGCAGCCGATCGGTGTCGACGGCAACACGATCATCTTCGGTGTGCGTGCGGTGCGACGCGAGACGATCGCGAAGAAGTTCACGGCGGAGGCGGACGCGATCCGCGCCTCGCTCGCGGCCGAGCTCGGGCAGGAGCCACGCTTCTCGCTCAAGAACCACGACTTCGACGCGCCCGACGCGCTCGCGCCCATCGGCAGCAGTGGCGCGGCGACGCCGGCGCGCGAGATCCCGAACGAACCGGACCTGCCCGACGAGAACGACATCGATCTGCGCGACCTGCAGGACGCGCCCGCGGGTGATGCACCGGTAGATTCCCAGACCCGCCTCATCGAGGCCTTCGGCGCGCAGATCGTCGAAGAGCGTCCCCGAGCCTGAGGGAGCGAGCCGTGGCGCAACCCGACCAGATGAAGATGATGCGCAAGATCGCGCAGATGCAGACCGACATGGCCGCGGCGCAGGCGGCGCTCGCGAACGAGACCGTCGAGGGCAGCGCGGGCGGCGGCATGGTGAAGGCCACGGTCACCGGTTCGGGTGAGGTGCAGCGCGTCTCGATCGATCCGTCGGTCGTCGATCCCGCCGACGTCGAGACGCTCGAGGACCTCGTCGTCGCCGCCCTCGCCGACGGATTGCGGCGCGCGTCGGAGCTGCAGTCGCAGCGCATCGGCGCGGTGACGGGCGGGATGAACCTCGACGCGCTCGGCCTCGGCGGCCTCGGACTCGGGTAGCGCGCCCCACGCATGTCGCTCTACGAGGGCCCGGTCCAGGCGCTCATCGACGAGCTCGGCCGGTTGCCGGGCATCGGTCCGAAGTCGGCGCAGCGCATCGCGTTCTACCTGCTGAAGACACCGCAGGAGGACGCGAAGCGGCTCGCGCGCGTGATCGTCGAGGCGAAGGAACGCGTCTCGTGGTGCCGCACCTGCTTCAACATCGCCGAGGGCGAGCTCTGCGCGTTCTGCCGCGACGACCGGCGGGACCCGACGTTGATCTGTGTCGTCGAGGAGCCGCGCGACATCGTGTCGGTCGAGCGCACCGGTGAGTTCCGCGGCCGCTACCACGTGCTGCAGGGCGCGATCTCGCCGATCGAGGGAGTGCTGCCCGACCAGCTCCGCATCAAGGAGCTGCTCGGGCGCATCGACGGCGACGCGGTGAAGGAAGTGATCCTCGCGACGAACCCGAACGTCGAGGGCGAGGCCACGGCGATGTACCTCGCGCAGCTGCTGCGGCCGCTCGACCTACGGGTGACGCGCATCGCGAGCGGCCTGCCGGTGGGTGGTGACCTCGAGTACGCCGACGAGGTGACGCTCGGGCGCGCGCTCGAAGGCCGGCGCGAGATCGATCGCTGATCGCGCGTGCGCGGACCGACATCTCCTGTGGTCCCGCCGCTGCTGCGGTGCAGCGCGAGCGACGAGTACGAACCGCTGCCGTGGACGGCACGCGATCGCCGCGCGCTCGCGCGCCTCGACGATGCGCTGCCGGAGCTCGCGCGCGCGGTCGCAATGGATGTCGACGAGTTTCGCTTCGACCGGCGCGGCACCGCGGCCACCTTGCTCGCGATCGACGAAGCGCACGGCGGCGGGTTCTACGCGGTGCCGGAGGAAGCCGCGCGTGACGAAGCCGCGGCCGAGGCCGCGTTCGCCGGGCGCGCGCCCGTCGTCGACGTGCAGACGCACCTCGTCGATCCCGCGCGCTGGACGGGTTCGCATGCGGCCGCGCTCGCGGGCTTCCTCACGATGGTCGATCCGCAGCGGTGGCCTGCCGGCGTCGATCCGGAGGTGATCGACGCGGGTGCGTGGGCGAGTCTCGTGTTCGGCGCGAGCGAGACCGCGGTCGCGCTGCTCACGTCGACGCCCGGTCCCGCGGCGACCAACGTGCTCACGAACCCGCAGATCGCGTCGGCGCGGACGGTCGTCGATCGCTACGCGAGCAGCGGCCGCGTGCTCACGCACACGATCGTGCACCCGAACATCGACGGCGAGCTCGATGCGATGGACGAGTGGCGCGCGGCGTGCGATCCGTCGGGATGGAAGGTGTACACGTTGTTCGGTCCACCGACGGCCGCGTCACCGACGGGCGGCTGGTTCCTCGACGACGAGGAGATCGGCTTCCCGTTCCTCGAGCGCGTGCGAGCGCTCGGTCCGCGTGTCGTCGCGACGCACAAGGGGCTCGGTGGACCGATTCCGGACGCGTCGGTCGCGGCCGCGTCGCCGCGTGACATCGGACCCGCCGCGACCGCCTTCCCCGACATCGACTTCGTCGTGTATCACTCCGGCTACGAGCGCGATCCGAACGGTGCGGAGGGACCGTTCGTGGCCGAGGCGCGCGACGGCACGCGCCGCGGCGTCGATCGATTGATCGCGTCGCTCGCCGCACACGGCATCGGTCCGCGGGCGAACGTCTACGCGGAGCTCGGCACGACGTGGTACCTGATGCTGCGGCGGCCGGTCGAGGCCGCGCACGTGCTCGGCAAGCTGCTCGTCGCGCTCGGGCCCGAGCGCATCCTGTGGGGCACCGACTCGGTCTGGTACGGATCGCCGCAGCCGCTCATCGACGCGTTCCGGGCCTTCGAGATACCCGCCGCGATGCAAGCCGAGTTCGGGTACCCGGCGCTCGACCGCGACACGAAGGAGCGCATCCTGAGCCACAACGCGCGCCGCGTGTACGGGATCGACGACGCGGTGCTCGCGCGCGTCGACGGCGAACGCGATCGATCGTGGGTCGCGAACGCGCTGCCCGCGCTGCGCCGCGCGCTGGCTAGTGAAACGTCGGGTTGAAGCCGACGTTCCACGCCCAGAGCAGCGCGCCGAAGAGCGCGATCGTCCACGGTGGGATGCGCACGCGGTCGACACGAAGCCCGGCGAGCAACGCGATCGCGAGCACGACCACGAGGATCCCCGCGGGGTTGAAGCGCAGCGACTCGAGCAGGTGCCCGTGCGTCGCGGCGACGACCGCGCGCGTCATCCCGCAGAGCGGGCAGGGGATGCCGGTGAGCGTGCGGAACGGGCACGCGAGCGGCGGGTGTACGGGCAGCCGCGGCCACACGACCGCGGCGCCGAGCATCGCGCCCGCGACGATGCGCGTGGCGCGCCGGTCGACGGCCACCTCGCTCATCGCCGCTGCTCCTTCGCCACGACGATGCCTTCGAGCACGTACTCCGGGTGCGCCGAGGGCGGGATACCGGTGACGGTCGCGCTGACGCGCGCGGCGAGCTGCCACGCGAGCTGCGCGCGTGTGTCGGGAGGCAGCGAGAGCCGGCGATCGAGGAACTGACGGATCGCGGCGATCTCGATGGGCGTCACCGCGCTGACGTCCCAACCCGCGACCGCGTCCGGCGGCACCGTAGGTCGCGACCAGTTCGCCCAACCCGGTGTCTCGCGCTTGGTGCCGTGCTCGCGCACGACGATCGTGCCCGCCGCGAGATCACCGAGCCGCTGGTTGTCGCGCGTCGCGAGGATCAGGATCGTGCCGAGCAGGTACATCGTCGGGAGGAAATCGATGAGCCGCAACACGTTGCGGACGACGCTGCGCGTGAAGCCGACCGGCTGCCCGCCGAGGCGCACGACGCGCAACCCCGCAGCGCGCTTGCCGAGCGTGCGACCGGACCCGATCACCTCGAACCCGACGTCATAGCCGAAGATCACGACGAAATAGAGGATGAGCGCGGCCCCAACCGCCCAACCGCTGTGAACGTTCGCGACGACGATCACGAGCGCGATGATGATGCCGAGCTGCACGAGACTGTCGAGGAGACGGGCGACGAACCGTGAACCGAGACCGGCGAGCACGAGGTCGACTTCGAGACCCTCGGGTGTCGCGATCGTGACCTGTTCGTCGATCGGCACGCCATGAACGTAGACGCGTTCGTCGCCGACCGATCACCAACGTGGGAGCGCCTGGAAACGCTCGTCCGGGACGCCGGAAAGCGTCCGGAACGGCTCGGTCCCGACGGCGTGCGCGAGCTCGGCGTGCGCTACCGCGAGACGGTGGCCGACCTCGCACTCGCGCGCCATCGCTACCCGGCCGATCCCGCAGTGCGCCGACTCGAGCGGCTCGTCACGAACGCCCGCCACCTCGTGTACGACTCGGAGCCGCGGCGCGGCGCGGTGCGCGACTTCGTGTCGCACGGATACTGGCGCCGGATCCGCGAGCGGCCGGTCCCGCTCCTCGTCGCCGTGCTGTTCCTCTTCGCACCCGCGCTGCTCGCGGGCATGTGGGCGTGGCGCGATCCCGGCGCCGCGTCGGGACTCGTGCCCTCGCAGTATCAGCGCGTCACCGAACCACGCCCGTCGAACACCGACCTCGGCGTGAGCGTCAGCGATCAGGCCGCGCTCGCGAGCCAGATCTTCACGAACAACATCACGGTCACGATGCTCGCGTTCGGCGGCGGACTGCTCCTCGGACTCGGCACAGTGCTCGTGCTCGTGCAGAACGGCGTGTTGCTCGGCGTCGTCGCGGGACTCTCGATCGGCGCGGGCAACGGTCGTCCGTTCTTCGCGCTCATCACCGCGCACGGTGTGCTCGAGCTGAGCTGCATCTGCGTCGCGGCCGCGGCCGGGTTGCGCATTGGTTGGGCGATCGTCGATCCCGGTTACCGAAGACGCGGTGAGGCGCTGCGCGAGGAAGCGCGCGCCGCGATCGAGATGATCCTCGGCACCGCACCGTGGCTCGTCGTCGCGGGGCTCGTCGAAGGCTTCATCACCCCCGCGGGGCTCGGGCTCCCGACGGTGCTGACGATCGGGATCGCGCTCGGCGCCGTGTTCTGGGGCCTCGTGCTGTGGCGCGGGAAGCCCGCGACCGTAACTACGACGACCGTCGACGCCGGTATCTGATCGTCGCGAGCGCGGCCACGATCGCCGCGCCCGTCAACCCACCGATGATGGCACCGTTGCGCAGCCGAACGCGCGACCGCGTCGGCTCGGTGTCGGCCTCGACCGCTTCGACGTCCTCGAGGAACACGGTCTCGGACTCGAGCTGGATGTGCGCCCCGTGCTCGGGATCCTGACCGGCGGCCCGCCGCAACTGCTCGCGGAACACCTCGGGACCGACGCCATCCGGGACCTCGCCGGGCACCCATTCCTGATCGCTCATGTGGGACGGATGGTAGCTACAGCCGCGCGCGCGACTTGAGTCGGAGGTAGGCGCGTACGCATGCGGCCGCGAGGTGCTCGGGCGCCGACTCGACGACCTCGGCGCCGGCGCGGCTCAGCTGGGCGACCACCCGGGCGCGGCCGTCGAGGAGCTCGAGCGCGACCGCGGCGCGGTACACGTCGTCGCGATCGCGCGGCTCGACGCGGACCGCGTGGTCGACATCTGGGTCGCGTACCGATGCAATGACCACCGCATGACGGCGCGCGAGCACCGGTATCGCGGCGACGAGTGAACGCGCCGCCGCTTCGTCGAGGAGATCGGTGAACACGACGACGAGCGCGCGCTTCGCGGACCCGACCGCGTGGAACGCGAGGTCGTAGTCGCTCTCGACGGCGCGCGGCTCGAGGTCGAACACCGCGCCGATCACCGCGTCGCTGTTGCGACGACCGGTCGCGACGCGCCGGCGGATCTCTGCGTCGAACGCGATCACACCGCTGCGATCGCCGAGTTCGTCGGCGACGAGCACCACCGCCGCGAGCGCGTCGAGGGCGGCGTCGAGTCGTGTGCGCTCGCCGATGGGCGCCGACATCAGCCGTCCGCAGTCGAGCACGCACACGACGTCGCGGTCCTGCTCCATCCGGTACTGATTGCTCATCGGCCGGCCCGTCCGCGCGGTCGCGGCCCAGTTGACCTGCCGGATGTCGTCGTCGGGCTGGTAGTCGCGCACGGTCTCGAAGTCGGTGCCGAGCCCGAGCGCACCCTTGGCGATCAGGCCCGGATCGCGGAAGCGGCCGCGGCGCAGCGCGACGACGAGCCGGCGCGCCGCGGGGACGTCGGGGTACACGAGCACCTGCGCGTCCTCCCCGCCCGAGAACTGCCAGCTGCCGAGGCCGAGTGGCCCCACCGTGCGGGCCGCGACCGGGGGGAGCAGGTGGCGGCCGCGCCGGCGCGCGGTGACGTGCGCGTCGAGGTGCCCGTCGGCTTCGGGCGGGTCGACGACGAGGTCGGGCACGGCGGGTTGACGCAGCCGGACGCGCGATGCACTCGGACCGATGGCGCGCACGGTGAGCGGCGCGCGGACGCCACGGACGACGACGGGAGGGACCGAGCGGCTGAGCCGAGGCGCGCGGTGCGCGAGCACCGCGTCGACCACGGTCGCGATCGCGACGGCGATCGCGAGCACGACGACGATCGCGATCGGAATCGCGAGTGCGAGCAATGCGACGACGCCGAGCGCGTACGCGGCGCGCACTGTGGGGCTCACGTCGAGCTCACCGCGGGACGGGCACCGCAGCGAGTGTGCTCGTGATCGCGTCGTCGGCGCTGTAGTGCTCGAGCTCGGCTTCGGGGCGGATCAGCAGCCGGTGGCGCAGCACCGCGCGCGCGACCGCCTGCACGTCGTCGGGGATCACGTAGGTGCGGTCGGTCATGCTCGCGGCCGCCTTCGCCGCCGCGAGCAGGTGCACGGCGGCGCGCGGGCTCGCACCGAGCGCGACGCTCGGCACCTCGCGTGTGCGGCGCACGATCGCGGCGACGTACGCGAGCACGTCGTCCGACACCGTGACCGTATCGACGCGCGCGGACTCGGCGCGCAGCTCGTCGGCGGTCACGACCGGCTGCACGTCGGCGAGCGTCGCGGGCGCGACACCGCGGTGCGCGAGCCGGAGCAGCGCGACCTCGTCGCCGGCGGTCGGGTACCCGACGTCGACCTTGGCGAGGAAGCGGTCGAGCTGCGCCTCGGGCAGCGGGTAGGTGCCTTCGTACTCGATCGGGTTCTGCGTCGCGACGACGAGGAACGGTGTGGGCAAGGGGTGCGCGACACCGTCGACGCTCACCTGTTGTTCCTGCATCGCTTCGAGCAGCGCCGACTGCGTCTTCGGTGGAGTGCGGTTGATCTCGTCGGCGAGCACGAGGTTCGTGAACACGGGGCCGGGCCGGAACGCAAGCTCGCTGCCGGCCGCGGTCGTGCGCAGCGTCATCGTGCCGGTGAGGTCGCTCGGCAGCATGTCGGGCGTGAACTGCACGCGCCGGAAGTCGACGCCGAGGGCACGCGCGAACGCGTTGGCGAGCAACGTCTTGGCGACTCCGGGAACGCCTTCGAGCAGCACGTGGCCGCCGACGGTCGTCGCCGCGAGCAGCACGTCGACGACGTGATCCTGACCCACCACCACCTTCGACACCTCGGACACGACCCGGTTGCGGAGCTCTCTCACTGACCTTCCCTTCGGGTTGCCTGCATGGCGTGGTGCAGCGCGCGCCCGAGCGCGAGCACCGTCTCGTCGGTGACCGGCGCGCGCAGCGCGTCGATCTCGTCGTCGGACAGTCCGAGCGCGTGCGCGCGGCGCGCGAACTCGGTGGGTTCGAGGTCGGCCGTCGCGCCCGCGGGACCGTCGACACCGAAGGTCGCGCGCGCGTCGATCGTTGCGTGCACGCGCCGGGCCACGGGCGCGAGCGCGTCGTGGGGCTGATGCGTGCGCCGCAACGTCGAACCCACGGCGTCGACGTACGCCGCGCGCGGCGGGGGGAGCGGACGGCTCGCGTCCTCCGGCGGACCGAGGCGCCGGCCCCGTGCCCACATCAGCACGAGGCCTGCGATCGCGAGCCCGAGCAGCGCGAGCTTCCAGTCGGTCGGGATGGCCCCCAGCCCGCGCGACGGCCCGTAGCCGTGCACGCTCTCCGGGAACACGACGGGGCGGCTCGCCGGCCCCGCGAGCGTCAGGCCGAGCGCGGCGTTGTCGGCGGTGTCGAGCAGACGGTTCTGGAACGGTGACGCGTCGGCGACGAACTCGATCGTGCCCCGCCCGACCCTCGCCTCGGTCACGAGCGCGGCGTCGGTGGTGCCGACGAGCGGCGTCGACGCACCCGGTGCGATGAACGTGCCGTCGCCGTCGGTCACGACCCTGCGGATCGGCGCGAGCGAAGACGCGACGTCGCTCCACGTGCTCGGGCCGCCGCTGGTCCACTCGGGCGGGTTGTCGCGCAGTGCGGTGAAGTAGTCGGGGAACGTGCCGCCGACGACGAGCCGGCCGCCGTTCACGACGAACGCCAGCAGCACGCCCGCGTCGTTGCCGCTGATCGTGTCGGGATCGAGGACCACGACGGTCGTCGAAGGATCGAGCGTCGACGACTCCAAGGCGCCGCGCGTGCGCTCGACGGAATGACCTTCGGCGCGCAGCAGGTCGGCGTACGCCGCGAGCCCGTCCGTCTGGGTGCCGTACGACGACGACGTGCGGCCGCTCGGCGTGTGGTCGCCGCCCGTCGACGCGCTCACGAACCGGGCAAAGAGATTGAGCAGCAGCGCGCCCACTACCACGACGATCGCGACGCGCCAGCCAATCGGGATGCGCTGCCATCGGTTCGCGCGCGTCGCGACCGCGAGGTCGGGCTCGGTGCTCACGGCTTGCGCGCCGACGAGACGACGTCCGGCCACTCTCGACGCGCACCGTCGGTGTCGGTCGGTTCGGCGTCGGCGCCGCCGTACGTGATCCTCTCGAAGCGATCGGCGAGCGCGTCGAACGCCGGCGAATGCAGCTCGGCGCGCACCTCGGCGGTCGGGATCGACGGGCGGTACGCGATCGCGTGCGCGTCGCGGTCGAGCCGCAACAAGCCCGCGCGGAACCGCAGTCGCACCGCGAGCGCGTGGTCGCCGCGCGCCTCGGCCTCCGCCGCGGCGGCCTCGAGCTCCGCTGGGCTCTCACCGCGCACGCGCGCGGTCGGTTGCGCGTCGCTCGCGAGCCGGCTCGCGTGCGTGCGCGCGCGCACGCCGGTGGCGACGAGGTAGACGACGACCGCGACGACCGCCGCGATCGCGATCCCTTCGACCCACGGCTGCGACCAGTTGGGCAGCCAGGAGAAGCGGTCACCGATCCAGTGGGTGATCGGTGAGACGCGATCGCCGATCCAGCTCAGGATCCCGTGCAGCGGTCGCGGCACCGGCGAGCCCTTGTAGCGGCGGCCGTCGAGGATGTGGCGTGCGGTCGCGCGCGCCCGCGCGGGATCGATCGCGGTCGCGCTCACCGCGGTTGGTCCGGCGGGGGCGAGGACGGTGGGGGCGGCGGAGGAGGTGGCGGTGGAGGCGGCGCGCCCCATTGCGGCGGGGGCGCGGGCGGTGCGTCGGGCGCGTGCGGCGCGCCCCACGGTGTCGTCGCGCCGGGCGCGGGAGTCGGGCCGTATGCGGGTGTCGCCGGGCTGCCGAGGTTCGAGAGCACCATCTGGATGTCGAGGCCCTCGTGCCGCACGCGCAGGTCGTAGTAGAGGATCACGTACGTCGCCGCGACGAACGGTGTCGTCACCAACGACGAGATCATGCTCACCGCGCCGGACGTGACGATGTACGCGGTGCTCGTCGTGCTGTGCGATGCGAACAGCACACCGACGAGCGCGACGACGAGCGCCGAGCTGATTGCGGTCGTGAGGATCGTCGCGAGGATGCCGAGTCCGAGGGTCGGCCAGAAGCGCGGGGCCACGAGTCGCTTCGAGCGTCCGAGCGCGTGCGTGCCCCGAATGTCCTCGATGAGCAACGCGGGTGTCGCCACGAGCCACGACGTCCACAGCCACACACCGGGGACGGCGCAGAGGGAGAAGCCGATGAGGATCGCGGGTGCGGCGAGGAGCTCGAGCCACAGCAGCGACGGCAGTCGACGCAGCGCGAGGGTCAGCGACGCGCGCGCGTCGGCCGGCACGTTGCCGAGGTACGCGTCCGACACGCCGCGCGTGCACGCGCCGACCGCGAGGCGTCCCGCGATGAAGCCGAGCAGCGTGACGATCAGCCCACCCGCGATCGCGACGCGCAGGTCGTGCGTGTCGAAGGTGCCCGACGTGATCGAGATGCCGCCGAGCTGTGTCGTGGACCCGCCGTGCGAGGGGCGTGCCGACAGGTTCACGAGCGTCGTGATGATCCCGACCGGCACGACCGCGACCGCGGTCATCGCGACCAGCGCGCGGAAGTTCTTTCGGTAGATCTGGATCGCACGGTCGAGGATCTCGCCGACGTCGAGCGGACGGAGCCCGCCGTACCCGGGACCCGAGCCGTACGGCGGCGGTTGCATCCCGCCGACGATACGCGTGGCGCCGCTACGAGTCGCGTTCCCGCCAGAGCGCGCGAGCGGAGCGAGCGGCGCGACCTTGGCCGGCGGCTGAGGCGTCGGTGAGGGCGAGCTTGCGAGCCCGACCGGTGATTACAACGTGCGGATGATGGCGGCGTCGCCCTGGCCGCCGCCGCCACAGAGCGCCGCGGCACCGGTGCCGCCACCGCGGCGGCGCAGCTCGTTGATGAGCGTGAGCACGACGCGCGTACCCGACATCCCGACCGGGTGACCGAGCGCGATCGCGCCGCCGTTCACGTTGACGACGTCGTCGTTGATGCCGAGGTCCTTCATCGACGCGAGCCCGACTGCGGCGAACGCCTCGTTGATCTCGAAGAGATCGATGTCGGTCAGTGCGAGCCCGGTGCGCTCGAGCGCGTTCTTGATCGCGCCCGACGGCTGGTGCAGCAGCGACGGGTCGGGACCGGCGACCATGCCGAACCCGACGAGCTCCGCCATGGGCTTCAGGCCGAGCTGCTCCGCGGCCTCGCGGCTCGCGACCACGACCGCGGCCGCGCCGTCGGAGATCTGCGACGCGTTGCCGGCGGTGATCGTGCCGTCCTTGCTGAACGCGGGACGCAGGCCGCCGAGCGACTCCGTGGTGGTACCGGGACGCACGCCTTCGTCGGTGTCGATGACGACCGGGTCACCCTTGCGCTGCGGAATCTCGACCGCCGCGATCTCTTCGGCGAGCCGGCCTTCCTTCTGCGCCGCGGCGGCGCGCTCGTGGCTCTTCGCGGCGACCTCGTCCTGGGCCTCACGGCTGATGCCGCCGACCTGACCGACGTAGCTCTCGGTGCCCGCGCCCATGTGCACGGCGTCGAACGCGCACCAGAGGCCGTCGTGGATCATCGAGTCGACGAGCTCGCCGTTGCCCATGCGGTAGCCGCTGCGCGCGCCGGGCAGCAGGTACGGCGCGTTCGTCATCGACTCCATGCCCCCGGCCACGACCACGTCGGCGTCGCCGGCCTGGATCATCTGGTCGGCGAGGTAGATCGAGTTGACGCCCGACAGGCACACCTTGTTGACGGTGAGCGCGGGGATCGTCATCGGCAGGCCGCCGGCGACCGCGGCCTGGCGGGCGGTGATCTGGCCGGTGCCGGCCTGGAGCACCTGGCCCATGATCACGTAGTCGATCTCGTCGGGCGCGATACCCGCGCGCTCGAGCGCGGCGGCGATGGCGCGGCCTCCGAGCGCGGTCGCCGACAGCGACGCAAAGGCTCCGGAGAGCTTGCCGATCGGCGTGCGGGCCGACGAGACGATCACCGAACCGGGCATGACGTCCTCCACCTCTCGGACCAGACCGGTGAGTGTATTTCGGCGGGCGAGCGCCGAGCTACTCGCCGGTAACAAGCGTTCCGGGCGGTCGACGGCGGTGCGAGGCTGGGGCCCATGACGACCTTCCTCGCGCACGATCCGCGCTCGGCCGCGGCGATCGGCGAGTACACCGACAGCAGCCCCGACGACGTGCGTGCCGCGACCGCGGCCGGGGCGGAGGCCTTCGCCGCGATCCGGCACGGCACGCGTGCCGAACGGGCGGGTTGGCTGCACGCGATCGCCGACGCGTTCGACGCCGCACCCGCGGAGCTGCTCGAGATCGCCGACCGCGAGACCGCCCTCGGTGCCGCGCGGCTGACGGGCGAGTGGGGGCGCACGCGCGCGCAGGTCCGTGCCTTCGCCGCACTCCTCGCCGACGACGCGTTCCTGGAACCGATCCACGACGCGGCCGATGCCGACGCGGTGCCGCCCCGCGGCGACCTGCACAAGATCCTCGTGCCGATCGGGCCGGTCGCGAACTTCGCGGCGAGCAACTTCCCCTTCGCCTTCTCGGTGCCCGGTGGCGACACCGTCGCCGCGCTCGCCGCGGGCTGTCCCGTCGTGGTGAAGGCGCATCCCGCGCATCCCGGGACGTCGCGCCGCTGCGCGGCGCTGATCGCCGACGCGCTCGTGCGTGCCGGCGCGCCCGCGGGCACGTTCGCGATGCTCGAAGGCGCGGGTGTCGACGTCGGGCGCGCGCTCGTGCTCGCGCCCGAGATCGCGGCCGTCGCGTTCACCGGTTCGCGCCGCGGCGGCCGCGCGCTCTACGACCTCGCGGCGACGCGCGAGGTTCCGATTCCCGTCTACGCGGAGATGGGTTCGGTGAACCCGGTGTTCGTGACCGACGCCGCGCTCGCGGCGCGCGGTGACGCGATCGCCGACGGCTTCGTCGCGTCGATGCTGAACGGCACGGGTCAGTTCTGCACGAGTCCCGGCGTCGTCGTCGTGCCCGCGGGCGCGCCGGGCGACGCGTTCGTCGCGCGCGTGGTGGCCGCAGTCGATGCCGCGCCGCCGGGCGTGATGCTGAACGGGCAGATCCGCGACGGGCTCGCCGCGCAACGCGCGTCGACCGAGAAGCTGAACGGCGTCGACGTGCTCGCGCAGGGCGCGCTCGCCGACAGCGGCTTTGCGATCGCGGCGACCGTGCTCGCGACCGACACGGCGACGTTCATCGCGACCGACGCACTGCGCGACGAGCACTTCGGCCCGGTCGCGATCGTCGTGCGCGGCGCGGTCGACGAGATGCCCGCGATCGCGCGCGCGATCGACGGCAGCCTCACCGGCACGATCCACGCCGAGGACGCGGAAGCCAGCCGCGCGCCGGTGCTGCGACTGCGCGACGCGCTCGTGGAACGCGTCGGCCGGCTCGTGTGGAACGGCTTCCCGACCGGTGTCGCGATCGCGCCTGCGATGCACCACGGCGGCCCGTATCCCGCGGCGACGCACTCGGGCTTCACGTCGGTCGGGCAGCACGCGGTGCGCCGCTTCCTGCGCCCCGTCACCTTCCAGGACGTGCCCGCCGCCGCATTACCGGTGAGCTGACCAAGCTGGGTACCGTTCCCGGCCATGTCCGAGATCGACGCGATCCGTACCGCCATCCTCGAGGACGCGCCCGCCGCGGAGATCGGCGCGCTGCCGATCCCCGAGACCGTGCGCGGCGCGCTGGTGAAGGCCGAAGAGCAGGAGATGTTCGCCGGCATGGCGTCCGACGACAAGGACCCGCACCGGTCGTTGCACGTCGAGGAGTTCCCGCTGCCGGAGCTCGCGCCCGACGAGGCCTACGTCGCGGTCATGGCGTCGGCGATCAACTTCAACACCGTCTGGACGTCGATCTTCGAGCCGCTGCCGACGTTCGGGTTCCTCAAGCGCCTCGGCAAGGAAAGCGTGTGGGGCGCGCGCCACGACCAGCCGTACCACGTCGTCGGGAGCGACGGTGCGGGCGTCGTGCTGCGCGTCGGATCCGCGGTGCGCAACTGGAAGCCGGGTGACCGCGTCGCGATCCAGTGCAACCACGTCGATGATCAAGATCCGTCGGCGCACGACGACTCGATGATGGCCACGAACCAGCGCATCTGGGGCTTCGAGACGAACTTCGGCGGGCTCGCGGAGATCGCGGTCGTGAAGGCGAACCAGCTCATGCCGAAGGCCGCACACCTGTCGTGGGAAGAGGCGGCGTGCAACGGCCTCTGCAACTCGACCAGCTACCGCATGATCGTGAGCCGCAACGGCTCCGGTATGGCGCAGGGTCAGTCGGTGCTCGTGTGGGGCGCGAGCGGCGGCATCGGCGCCTACGCGTGCCAGTACGTGTTGAACGGCGGCGGCACTCCGGTGGGTGTGGTGTCGTCGCCGAAGCGGGCCGCGATGCTGCACGAGATGGGCGTCGAGCACGTGATCGACCGCAAGGAAGAGGGCTACCGCTTCTGGTCCGACGAGACGACGCAGGACCCGAAGGAATGGTTGCGGCTCGGCAAGAAGATCCGCGGCTTCATCGGGCGCGACGTCGACATCGTGTTCGAGCACCCCGGTCGCTCGACGATGGGCGCGTCGGTGTTCGTCGCGAAGCGCGGCGGGCTGATCATCACGTGCGCGGCGACGTCGGGATTCATGATCGAGTACGACAACCGCTACCTCTGGATGAACCTCAAGACGCTGAAGGGCTGTCACTTCGCCAACTACCGCGAGGCGTGGGAGGCGAACCGGCTCGTGTGCGACGCGCGCATCCACCCGACGCTGTCGAAGGTGTACACGCTCGACCAGACTGCCGACGCCGCACAGGCCGTGCAGCAGAACCTGAGCGAGGGCAAGCTCGGCGTGCTCTGCCTCGCGCCCGAAGAGGGCCTTGGTGTCACCGATCCTGCGCTTCGCGAGAAGCATCTCGACCAGATCACGCTCTTCCGTCGCTTCGAGGACGCATCATGACCACGACGCTGTTCACCGAGATCGATCACGTCGCGATCGCGGTGCGCGATCTCGAGGCGGCGATCGCGTACTACCACGACACCTTCGGTTGCGAGGTCGAGCACCGCGAGATCGTCGAGAACGACGGTGTCGAGGAAGCGCTGCTCAAGGTCGCGGACTCGTACATCCAGCTGCTCACGCCGTCGCGCGACGACTCGACGGTCGCGAAGTATCTGGACGCGAAGGGCGAAGGGCTGCACCACATCGGCTACCGCGTCGCCGACTGCGCGGCCGCGCTCGCCGCCGTGAAGCGCGAAGGTCACCGCGTGATCGACGACGCGCCGCGCCCGGGCAGCCGCGGCACGACGGTCGCGTTCGTGCACCCGAAGACCGCGTTCGGCACGCTCATCGAGCTCGTCCAGGAATAGTTCGCTGCCGGCGATCGCGCGAGACGACGGGCGGTCGCTCGCGTACGAGACCTACGGCGACGACGGCGCGCGGCCCGTCGTGCTGTTGCACGGCTCGCCGGGCTCGCGGTTGTTCCGACCGCCGCCCGAGCTCGTCGACGAGCTCGGCGTGCGCGTCGTCACCTACGACCGGCCCGGCTACGGACGTTCGGACCCGCAGCCCGATCGTCGCGTCGCCGACGCGGCCGGCGACGTGCGCGCGCTGCTCGACCATCTCGACGTCGAACGCGCCGCGCTGATCGGTTGGTCGGGCGGCGGCCCGTTCGCGGTCGCGACCGCGCGCCACCTGTCCGAGCGGGTCGCGCACCTCGCGATCGTGAGCGCGCCGGGGCCGCTCGACGAGGTGCCGACCGCGTGGGAGGCGCTCGGCGACTATCAGCGCCCGACCGCGGAGATGGCGCGGCAGGACCCGACGCGGTCGAAGCGGGCGATCGGTCGGCACATGGAGCCGTACCTCGAGAACCCGGTGTTGTTCCTCGGCGGCCGCGGCAAGGGACCCGACGGCGAGACGGTGCGCGGCCCCGCGAACGCGATGCTCGTCGAGCAGGTGAACGAAGCGCTCGTGCAGGGGGCCGAGGGCATCGCGGCGGATCTCGTCGCGATGTGGCTCGATTGGGGCTTCCGTCTCGCGGAGGTCGCGGTGCCGACGACGGTGTTCCAGGGCGCGCACGACCGGCACAACCACGACGACGCGCGCTGCTACGCGTCGAACATTCCCGACGCGACTCTCGTCGTGTGGCCCGACGCGGGGCACCTGGGCGTCGTCTCGGAGTGGCGGACGGTGTTGGCCTAGCCTGATCGCATGGCCGACGCAGTCTCGGGCTCCGACCCCGCGCCCCACCCGCATCCGATCGAGGAGCGCATCGATCAGCTCGAGAAGCTGCGGGAAGAGGCGAAGCACGCGGGCAGCGCGGCGGCCGTCGAGCGTCAGCACCGGCGGGGGAAGCTCACTGCTCGCGAGCGCATCGAGAAGCTGCTCGACCCGGGCTCGTTCGTCGAGCTCGACATGCTGGCGCGCCACCGCGCGCACGGCTTCGGGATCGAGAACAGCCGGCCCCTGACCGACGGGGTCGTCACCGGCTGGGGCACGATCGACGGGCGCAAGGTCTTCCTGTTCTCGCAGGACTTCACCGTCTTCGGCGGCGCGCTCGGCGAGGTGTTCGCCGAGAAGATCCACAAGGTGATGGACCTCGCGGAATCGGTCGGTGCGCCCATGATCGGCCTCAACGACGGCGCCGGCGCGCGCATCCAGGAAGGCGTTGTCTCGCTCGACTCGTACGGCGGCATCTTCTACCGGAACGTGAAGGCGTCGGGCGTCGTCCCGCAGATCAGCGTGATCCTCGGTCCGTGCGCGGGTGGCGCGGTGTACTCGCCCGCGATGACCGACTTCATCTTCATGGTGAAGGGCACGTCGCACATGTTCATCACCGGCCCCGACGTCGTGAAGACGGTCACCGGCGAGGACGTCACGCAGGAAGAGCTCGGCGG